>NZ_JADBSA010000083.1:0-13361 GCF_020246945.1 Microcystis sp. M113S1
AAGGCCGAATTTGAAGTCTTTTCTGAACGAAACCCCCTACTATCTGTTGTCAAGGTTCAGTTTTTAGCTTGGTTATCGCTTTTTCCATTGTAGCTTAAAGCCGTCGTAAAACGACGGGGTTTTAACCCAAATTTTCGATAATTGTCCTAAGTAGGGTTTGCGGCAAAAAGTCTTTTAGTGGGGACAGGGTGTGGGGTCATAATTCCCGACGACCTTCTAAAGCTCTCGCTAAGGTTACTTCATCAGCGTATTCCAGATCGCCGCCCATGGGCAACCCGAAAGCGATCCGGGTAACTTTGGTGAAGGGTTTCAGTAAACCCCCGATATACAAAGTCGTGGTTTCCCCTTCGACACTGGGACTGATAGCTAAGATAACTTCCTGAATTTTTTTCTGGCTGACTCTGGTGACTAAAGACTGTATATTTAATTGATCCGGTCCAATCCCATCCATGGGTGAGAAAACACCGCCTAAAACGTGATATTTGCCCGAATATTCCCGTGTTTTCTCCAAAGCAATCACATCTCTGGAGTCAGCTACCACACAGATAGTACCCGTTTCTCGGTTAGGATTGCGGCAAATTTCACAAATCGGTTCGGCCGAAAGATGAAAACAAACCTGACATAATCCTACTTGTTTTTTAGCATCCACGATCGCCTGGGCCAATTCGATCGCGTCTTGCTCCGGTCGTTTGAGAATATACAGGGCCAAACGTTGGGCGCTTTTTGGTCCTACCCCGGGTAATTTTTGTAACTGCTCGATCAAACGAGCTAAAGGCGGTGTATAAATAGCAGTTAATCCTCTTATCAGTTATCAGTTATCAGTTATCAGTTATCAGATTTGAGTTTTCAAGTGAGCAGTGTTAAATAGAAGTTTCCTACTGTCTTTTCACTGCTCACTGTTTACTGTTTACTGCTCAATGATTAAGACCGTTTGGGTAAACGCACATCGATAACACTGGTGTTAAAATTATAATTATCTCCTTCCAACTCGATTAAAGTGCCAATTTTCACCTTTTGACCGCCAACAACCGCACCAGTATCGGTAACTTCCGCTTGACCACTGAGAGTCATAATCATATCTTGAGAATAGTTTTCTGTGCGGGGATCGGGTAGGACTTTCACACTACCATCCGGCTGCGGAACTAAGACATTTCTCGATAAAGGTTTAACATTTTTTATATCCACTTGACCGGCTGGTTGATTACGAATAACAATATTAGTTTTCTTCTCGGTATTGAATTGATTAATCAAAGCGTTGGGATTGAGAACACTTAAACCCCGGACAATAACATCCACTTCTATGGGTTCTTTGGTAACTTGAGCGATCGTACTTTTACCACTCGTACCGGGGACAACAAAAATACCGATAATTGTCAATAAAATTACTAAGGCCGCTCCGAGATCGAGCAAGCTAAATTTACCGAATAAACGTCCTTTTGAGTCTAATAATTTCATAAGCGGTTCACTATAAAATTTTGGGCATAAGGGAGAAGACAGTCATCAGTGGGAACAAGGGAGAATAAATAAAAATAATCTCCTGACTCCTGACTCCTAACTCCTGTCTCCTGACGGCTAGTAAATTCTATCACGATCGGAATCTTGGTCGCGGACGGGAAGTCTGACTTAAGATAGAAGATCGGAGTCTCACACGGAGCGATCGATAGACAATGGCCGGTAAAACTCAACTTAAGAAACAAGAAAAGCAATTATCTCCAGTCGATCTGACCCCTTCTGACGGTAACAACCTCGAAAAAGTTGCCCCCGTTAAACATTGGTCGATCGAAGATAGCGAAAATCTCTATCGCATCCAAGGCTGGGGAGAACCCTATTTCTCGATCAATGCCGCGGGAAACATTACCGTTTCGCCCCAGGGAGAAAGGGGCGGTTCTTTGGACTTATACGAGTTAGTTTCGGCGATTAAGCGGCGGAATATCGGTTTACCCCTGTTAATTCGGTTTAGTGACATCCTCGAGGATCGGATCGAGCGCCTGAATGCCTGTTTTAACCGAGCGATCGCCCGTTATAATTATCCCAACGTCTATCGCGGTGTCTATCCGATCAAGTGCAATCAACACCGTCACATCGTCGAGTCTTTAGTGCGTTTTGGTAAACCCTATCAATTTGGGCTGGAGGCTGGTTCAAAACCTGAGCTAATGATTGCTTTAGCTACCCTAGAACCTGCCTTAAACGGCAAAAATGACAAAACACAACCATTGCTAATTTGTAACGGCTATAAGGACAAAGAATACCTGGAAACTGCCCTGTTGACCACTCGTCTCGGTCATCGGCCTTTGATTGTCATCGAACAATTGGAAGAATTATATTTAACCCTGCGCGTCAGTCGTCAGTTAGGAATTGCCCCTCATTTGGGAGTGCGTGCGAAACTGGGGACAAAAGGGGTGGGTCGTTGGGGATGTTCCACGGGAGACCGGGCCAAATTCGGTTTAACCGTCCCGGAAATCTTAACGGTGGTGACGGAATTAGAACAAGCGGGGATGTTAGATTGTCTGCAACTGCTGCACTATCATATCGGGTCGCAAATCTCCGCTATTAGCGTCATTAAGGATGCCATTCGCGAAGCTAGTCAGATTTATGTGGAATTAGCGAAATTAGGGGCAAATATGACCTATCTCGATGTGGGGGGTGGTTTAGGGGTCGATTACGATGGCTCAAAAACTAACTTCTATGCCTCGAAAAACTACAATATGCAGAATTATGCCAATGATATCGTGGCCGAGGTCAAGGAAGCTTGTGAGGATGCCCAGATTTCACCCCCAATTCTCATCAGTGAAAGTGGACGGGCGATCGCTTCTCATCAATCGGTGTTAGTCTTTGATATCTTGGGAAGTAGTGAGGTTCCCCAAAACCCTCCCGATCCCTGCAATGGGAAAGAACACCTCATCCTCCGTAATCTCTGGGAAACCTACACGGGTATCGATGAGCGCAATTATCAGGAAGCTTATCACGATGCGGGACAGTTCAAAGAGGAGGCGATTAGTCTGTTTAATTTCGGTTATCTCAGTCTCAAAGAACGGTCTAGAGCCGAACAATTGTACTGGGCTTGTTGTCACAAAATTCTGCAAGTGGCCCGACAACAGGATTATGTTCCCGATGACTTGGAAGACTTAGAGCAAATTATGGCCTCAATTTATTATGCCAATCTCTCGGTTTTTCAGTCAGTTCCCGATAGTTGGGCGATCGATCAACTATTTCCGATTATGCCGATCCATCGTCTCGATCGAGAACCTACCCAAAGAGGAATTATCGCCGATTTAACCTGTGATAGTGACGGGAAAATTGCCCAGTTTATCGATTTGCGCGGGGACGTAAAATCAGTTTTAGAATTGCATCCGTTGGAGTACAAAAACGGGAAACATTCTCCAGAACCCTATTATCTAGGAATGTTTCTGGTGGGTGCTTATCAAGAGATTATGGGCAATTTACATAATCTTTTTGGCGATACTAACGTGGTACATATTCAGATGAGTCCCAAGGGGTACGATATCGAGTATCTAGTCAAAGGAGATACGATCACGGAAGTATTAAGTTATGTACAATATTCTGCGGAAGACCTGTTAGAAAGAATTCGTCTTCGTTGTGAACAAGCTTTACAGGAAAATCGCATGACTGTGGAAGAATCCCAATTACTACTACAGGATTATGAACGCAGTTTGCGACGTTATACCTATCTAGTGGGTGGGGATTGATGATTGCTCTTGCCGATCGAGTAATCGATCGAGGATGATAGAAAATAGACAAAATAGATAGGCAGTAAGGGGAAGCAGTGGAAAAGGGAACGCTGGTAGAATTTCGCGTCCAAGGAGAAAGGCGCTTAGGGGTGATCGATCGCCCAGAAGGTAAAAAAGATTGGATCGTCATCGATCAAGGGGGAAACCCGCATAAACTGCGTCCCCAACGCTTCGATTACATTGTCAAAGCAGGTCCGTCCAACCATAAGGAGATTGGCAATTTTCTGCGGGAAGTCCAACCCTATCTAGATGCTAGTGGTTTAGAAGTGGCCTGGGAATTATTAGCCGGGGAAAATCAGTTAGTCACTCCCGAAACCATGGCCGAGATCCTCTTTTCCGATCGCGGTCCGCAGTTTTGCTATGCGGCCCATTGTCTCTTGAGTGATGATAAAGTTTATTTTAAAAATAAAGGGGATGGTTACGAGGCCCGCTCGGAAAATCAGGTAGAGGAAATCAAACACCAGCTAGAGGTGGAACAACAGCGTCAACGGGAAAAAAGCCAATTTCTCCAACGTCTCCAGCAAGCCTTGGCCAGTGGAACGGTAGAATGGTCAGAAAGCGATCGAATTCGTCTGGAATCTCTAGAAAAATTTATCCTCCAACCCGAACAAAAATACCCAGCAGCCATGGAAATACTCTCGCTGCTGGGCCGTTCCCAAACCCCCGAGGCTGCTTTTGAATTGTTAGTCGATTTGAAATGGTGGAGTAGTCACGAAAACCTTTTCCTGCGACGCAGTTCCTACCCCGTTCAATTCTCGAAAAAGGTACTTGATGTGGCGCGTCTTAATTTACTCAATCCCCCTGCGGATGCGGATGTCAAAAATCGTCTCGATTTAACTCACCAAAAAATTTACACCATCGACGATGAAAGTACCGAGGAAATCGATGACGGATTATCGGTAGAAATGCTCGCAGATGGTGGTCATCGTCTCTGGATCCATATTGCCGATCCTAGCCGTTTAGTGCTTCCCGATGATGAATTAGACCTAGAAGCGCGTCGTCGCAGTACCAGTCTCTATCTTCCCACGGGAATGGTTCCCATGTTTCCCCTAGAATTGGCCGCAGGTCCGATGAGTTTGGTACAGGGAAAACTTTGTCCTGCGTTGAGTTTTGGGGTAATCCTCGATGAAACAGGGGCGATCGCCGATTATCGTATCCATCCTAGTACAATTAAACCCACCTATCGCCTCACCTACGAAGATGTGGACGAAATGTTACATCTGGATCTGCAGCATGAACCGGAAGTGAGGATTCTCAACCGTTGGGCCAAACAACGCCACGCATGGCGCAAATCTCAGGGATCGATTAACATCCAAATGCCAGAATCATCGATTAAGGTGAAGGCTAACGACGAAATTATCGTAGAATTGCAGGAAGTTTCCCCATCTCGGCAATTAGTGGCGGAAATGATGATTTTAGCCGGAGAAATCGCCGGTCGCTACTGTCAGGAACACGAGATACCCGTGCCTTTCCGCGGACAACCACAACCGGAATTACCCCCCGATGAGGAGTTAATTTTACTACCTGCGGGCCCGGTGCGTTCCTGTGCCTTGCGTCGCTGTATGCCGCGCAGTGAGATGACGACGATTCCTAACCGTCATGCTAGTCTGGGATTGAATACCTATTCCCAAGTAACTTCGCCAATTCGCCGTTATACTGACCTTTTGACCCATTTTCAACTAAAAGCCCATCTCCGGGGCGATCAACTGCCTTTTACGCGGGATAGAATGCAGGAAATTCTCTATAGTGTCGCTAGTTCGGCCCTGGAAGCCACCTCGGTGGAACGACAAACTAATCGTTATTGGAGTTTGGAATTTCTGCGACGACAGGGAGATCAAGTCTGGCAAGCTTTGGTGTTGCGCTGGCTGCGGGAAGAGGAAAATTTAGGCTTAATTTTATTGGAGGAATTGGGGTTAGAATTACCCCATCGTTTTGAGCGCTCGGTATCTTTAGGCGATCGCTTTCAAGTGCAAGTTAGTCGCTCTGATCCCCACCGGGATGAGATCCGTTTTCGCGAGTTGTCGGGTTTTGTCTCCTCTCAAGCAAGTTAATCTCTCGCACAGACAGAATTCAGAAGTCGGGAGATAGGGTGATAGGGACTTAGGGGTTTAGGGAAATTTCAGCCAAATGCTCCACTACCCCACACCCCACACCCCTCTGATAGATCAAATCAACCTACGGGCGCAAATCTGCTGTAAAATGTTATTATTTAGCAGTTAAAAGAGCCAAAAACTTCTGCATAATCCCAACGTATGACCATAACAATACGATTTGATTTGCCTATTAATATTTCGGAATCTCTCCATTCACAAGCAGAGGAACAGGCTAAGATAGCATATATCATGACTTTGTTAAAACATGGAGAAATTAGTAGTGGGATAGCTGGCAGGCTATTGGGAGTCTCTCGTTTAGAAGTTCTCGAACTTATGGGTCAATATGGGGTTGCCATCTTCCCCGACCAAAATCGAGAAGAGTTAGAACAAGAAATTACAGAAACCCTGCAATTATTAGAAGATTCTCCTGCGTGATTATTGTCTCTAATACCACTCCGTTAAGTGAGTTAGCTAAAGTTGGTCAACTTAACTTACTCCAAAAACTCTTTGGTAAAATTATCATTCCCCAAGAAGTTTATAATGAAGTCACCACGGGAAATCATCGGGCTGCTTCGGTTGTTCCTACTGCTCAGTGGATTGAGGTATTTACCATTCAATCTCCCGCTCAATTATTACAGTTGCAAATTCAGTTTAAACTCGATTTAGGTGAAGCAGCTACAATTATCTTGGCAGAAGAATTAAAAGCGAATCGAGTCTTAATAGACGAAAAATTAGGACGAAAATTGGACTTTTATTAATTGCCAAGAAGAAAGGAATTATTATTGAAGTTAAACCCATTTTAGATCAGTTTTTGAGTCAAGGCAAAAGAATTAGCCCAATTCTTTATCAAGAAATATTAGGAATGGCTGAAGAAAGCTAGAAATTAATTCCAGACAGAAACCAGAATATCCAACTTGTCGATACCTCAGTAACGTGAAAAGCGCTATAGTACATTTAGATCGGCCATCATCGCCATTACAAGAGAATATGCCATGAGGGAAAAAGCACTAGATTAAAGGTTTTAGCCCCTCTAAAAACGGCTAATGTACGAAAACAGAATACTCCTTTAAACTCTACTCTCTATGAAATTAATTTCCTCTTTACTTGCTGTACTGAGTTTCGTCCCCGCTATTGGTAACGGGGTGTGGTTTCCCGTAGAAGCTCAAAATTGGTCCCGACATTAAGAGAACAATTTTCGTAATGTTGTTGCCCTTATCAAACCCCGTCGTGGGGGAAATTGTCAAAATCATAGGATTCGAGCGGACGGTAGAGTGTATGATGCTCAGAAAGGAACTAGAGGAAGTTATCTAATCGTCGATCAGGTGGTCTTGCTAACTGGCATTACAGCAACCGATCCACAGGGATATAAAATTTGGCAGGTTTTCTATGAACCCTCTCGGACAAGAATGTGGATAAAGGATTGCGATCTGTCAATTCCCCGACTCGTGGATTAATCGCCGGCTTTTTATTAGTGATGTTAGGCAGCGAGGGTTGAAAAGAAAATCACCCCCACGGATTTATCCATTTTAAAATGACAGCATTCCTATTAGACAGTCGCTATTAAATGCTAAACAATCGCTATGAAATCTTGAAAACACTAGGTAGGGGCGGTTTTGGCGAAACTTTCCTCGCGATCGATACTCATCTGCCCTCCGCCAGCAAATGTGTAATCAAGCAACTAAAGCCGACGGATGAGGCCATTCAAGCAGAACCAACTCCCGGTTGGTTTCAAGAACGTTTCCAGCGAGAAGCCGCTATTTTAGAAGAATTAGGGCGAAATAACCCACAAATTCCTCAACTTTACGCCTACTTCTCAGAAGGAGAAAATTTTTTCCTCGTCCAAGAATGGATTGAAGGGATTACCCTCAGCCAAAAACACCAACAAGAAGGCAACCTCTCGAAAGCGGAAGTAGAAAAAATCTTGCGAGAACTCCTACCCGTCCTCGACCACATCCACAGCCGCAACCCGCCGATCATCCACCGGGACATCAAACCCGACAATATCATCCTGCGGGCCAGCGACGGTAAACCTGTTCTCATTGATTTTGGTATTGTCAAAGAGGTGAACAACATCAACAGCACTACAACAGTCTCATTGGGAACTCCTGGCTACATGGCATCAGAACAAGCAGCTGGCCGTCCAGTTCCCTCCAGCGACCTCTACAGCTTGGGTCTAACCGCAATTTTCCTGCTGACGGGCAAAATTCCTCAAGATCTCACTAGCCACCCCAAAACCGGTGAAATCCTCTGGCGACAAGATGCGCCCGGCCTCCACTCGAATTTAGCCGCCGTTATCGATCGCGCTGTCCGTTCCCATCCACGAGATCGCTTCACCTCTGCTCAAGAAATGTTAACCTTCTTGCCCGTTTCTTCCCAACCGACTGTTTCTGTCACCCCATCTCCTACTACTACTCCCCCACCTCCGCCTCCCCCACTATCGAGGTTTAACCCTTGGTTCTGGGTAATTTTTATTGTTATAACTGGTGGGCTTTCTTTTGGGTTTGGCTATCCAATAATAAAACCGTTGTTGAATTTCTTGTTCCCAAATAAACCAACGGTTGAAGAACTTCCCTTGATTGAGCCGTCGAGCCAGATTAATTCTTTTGTACTAGACCGAGAGGGTCAAACTTTGGTAGGCGGGGATAAGAAAGGGAACATCTACCTGTGGGAAGTGGCAACTGGAAAACGGAAAAAAACCATAGCAGGACACCGAAAAGCTATTCTAGCGATCGCTATAAGTAACGATCAACAGATCTTAGCCAGCAGCAGTGAAGATGGCACAATCAAGGTTTGGGATTTAAAAACGGGAAAAGAACGTATTACCCTGCCACGTCAGCGAGGTTTGATCGCCCTAGCCTTAAGCTCCGATGGCAATACACTGGTTACTGGTGGAGAAGATGCAACAGTTAAACTCTGGAATCTGTCAACGGGAAATTTAATCGAGACGCTACCGGTGGAAAAAGAGGTGGTATCCCTTGCCATCAATCAAGACGCATCAATTATCGTCAGCGGACATTCGGGCGGTGACATCATTTTTTGGCAAAAACAAGGCAGTAACCCATACGAACCACGCATTTTTCCCTCTATCAATCCATGGGAAGCCCACTCGGTTGCCATCAGTATCGATGGAACGACCGCCGCTAGTAGCAGTTGCCAAGACAATATCAGAATTTGGAAAGATAGCAATTGGAAAGATTCTCCTCTCCAAGCAGGGTCATCTGCCGATATCTGTTTGATAGTTATCAGCGAAGATGGCAAGATAATTGCTGGCCGCAGTTCCGATGAAACTATTAGATTATGGAACCTAAACACCAAAAAGGAGATTTTTAGCTACCCCCCTTCCTCTCCCAAATCTTTCGATTCACCTAGAATGATCGCCCTCAGTGGGGATGGGCGTACCGTTGCCAGCAATTTTGACAAGAAAATCCAAGTTTGGCGGCCGAGTTTCTGAATTATCGGTGTCAAGATTATCCTGACCGGATTTCATACTACATCTTGTTTAACAACGTATTCAAGGCTGATGACTGATAGCTATAAATAAGTGGGAAGCGGGGCGCAGGTTTTTAAAGTTCGATCGGGATTTAATCGTATTATTAAAAGTTGATTTGGGATGAATCCTATGTTAGACTAGCAAGCAAAACGAAGAAAAGAGGTCATTGAGGATGAAACACCGACAGCCATACCAAATTCTGACGATGTTATTCTTAACTGGTGCGGCCACTTTCAGTGTGCCAGAACCTAGCAAGTCCGCAGGAAAGGGACTATTCTTCTGCGGCCAACTTCAGGGAAAGTGGAATACCTTTGTCAAACGCCCTAAAAGAAACATAGCGATAATTGAATGGACTTCCAACGACTTTGCCGAGTCAGGATGGGACAACAGGAAACGCTGCATCACGGTTTCCGATCGCTTTAATCAATATGCTCCTCTGCTGACTAATGTAAAAGCTTCAAATGTCAATGGCTATCCCGTCGTCTGTGTTCCTAAAGTTAAGGGCGGAAGTTGCGCTAAAAACGAGGTGTTATTCACTCTAAAAACAGGATTAAACTCTGAAGAAGTTGCCCAAAAACTATTTAATATGAATCGCTATGGCAATCCTTCAAAATTTAGATTTACTGAGCAGCCTTTTTCCTATGATTCCGAAGGAGAACTTAATATTAATGTCGAGACTTTTATTAACAATCTTGAAGAAATAATCGAAGCTTCAGAAAATGAGCCTCGCTAGGAGTAAATTTGGCAGTGACCCAATCCCAATGTCAACTTTTACTAATAATGTTCCTCATCAGTAGTCCAGCCTTAAGGCTAGTAACTGATGCAGATAATGGCTACTTTGCTCCTCACATTATTCGGTCGGGATGCCCATCTTCTCGACCAATTCTGATCAATTCTTTATATAATAATATTAAAGTTATCACAGTAAAAATATTATATGAATCAGAATTTATCGGTTCTGGAGTAATAATTTACTCCCAAAACAACAATTATAAAGTGATTACCAACGCCCATGTTCTCAAAGATAATCACTTTTCCTACAATCTTCAAACCTTTGACGGAAAAATTCATATTTCAGAAGTGGTAAAAACTGCAAATTTTGCTCGGAATGACCTAGCCCTACTACAATTTAAATCCCCCTGCTTTTATGTGGCTTCTCGTCTAGGTTCTTCCGCTAACCTAAAGAGAGGGGAATATGTGTTGGCGGCGGGTTTCCCTTTTTATTTGCAACCACAATTTGCCTATCCAGCCAATAAGTCAATACAACAAAAAGAAACAAGAGAAAGCGCTCAAAGCTTAAACGACGAGTTTGATTTTACACCGGGTAAAATAGTTGCATTCTTAGAAAAACCGCTAGAAGGAGGATATCAAATCGGATATAATGGCGACTTTGAAAAGGGAATGAGCGGAGGGCCATTACTCAATCAAAAGGGAGAATTAGTCGGCATCAGCGGCAGACATCCGGTTTTGTGGGAAAACTCCGATAATTATGAAGATGGTTCTCAACCATCGCCGGATTTGCAGACTCTAATCAATAACTCAAGTTGGGCAATCCCCAGCGAACAAATTATTAAAGTAATATCTGATAAATAGATGAAAATATTAGCACCAATAAGCTCACTTATTGTTGGATTAATAGCGGTTTCATTAACTCAGCAAAGTTTATTAGCTCTCTCCCAAAGCGAAGTTGAAGAAATCGCCAAACAAACTACAGTCAAAATAATTAGAATAGACGGTAATAATCCAGGTACTGGAGCAATTGTTCAGAAACAAAAATATATATTTAAAGGACAGGAAGGATACTTATACACTGTCCTGACTAACTGCCATGTGTTTCTCAATTCAAAATTCTGCGATCAAGAAAATAAGCTAACTCCCGAACCGATGCCCAACTCTACTGGATATCGCGTTGAAACTTCTGACAGACAACAATATATAAGTGAAATTTCCTCGGTAAAAATTCATCCGAATGCTGATTTAGCAATTTTCAAGTTTTTTAGTACAATAGAGTACGAAACTGTCAGAATAGGTAATGCAGAACAGCTATCTGGCTCAAGTAAAGTTTATGTATTTGGTTGGGCAGTCCCCAGCCAAACTAGCCGAGATCGACGTGCGAGATTTTTCGGTCCTGGGAATGTACTTGGTGTTGACAGAAAAGCCGCAGGGGGATATCAAATTGCCCATAAACTCGAACTTTTACCCGGAATGAGTGGCGGTCCACTATTACACGAAAACGGCTGTTTGGTAGGAATCAATGGGGGAGGTGGCAAAAGAGATCCTAACATACAAGTTATAGAATTTTTATCCGTTCCTATTAATCTTTATGCAAACTGGCAAAATATCCAAGTAGTGACCGACTGTCGAGCTACCCCGCTGCCCGATAATCTTCTCTTTCAGACACTTCACAGTCTTCTCGAACAAGAAAATTGGCAGCAGGCCGAAGCCGAAACGAAAAAACTAATGCTTCGAGGTACAGATCAAACCTATTTTAATGGAAACATCATCAACAATCTGTCCTGTTCTGACCTGAAGATTATTAATCGACTTTGGGTGCAATATTCCAATGGACGTTTTGGCTTTAGCGTTCAGGGGGAAATCTGGAAAGGAGTTAAAAATGACTATAAGCAATTTGAAGAGAGGGTAGGATGGCGGCGTGGCTATGAAGGACCATTGACCGATCCCCCCAACTACAGTCTTGAAGCTAAAAGAGGTCACTTGCCATCCTATAAACTTCTTGCTGCTTCCGACTTTGGAACATTCCTTAACCGATTGGAAAAATGCGATGCTCTAAGTCTTATAGACTAAGGTATTATAGAGAATATAATCTCAAGCGAATCTGAACCCCAATTATGATGAATAACGGTTTCATTTCACCTCTGAAATTTCTCAGCCTAAGTTTCTGCCTAGCTTGTCTGCCGTCAAATACCCAAGCCGTTAATATTTACCCGCCAATTATCACCACCAACCAACAACAACAAAATAAGCAAACAGAATCGCCGGAAGTTGGTTTGGAAATAATAGGAAGTCCCTCTCTCAACAGATTGGTGATTCCCATGTACCGATACACCGGTGAATGCCCGGGGTCTTCCAAAGGTATAGTAAAAGCAAGCTTTACCTCCACGGCCTTCCCTCCGAGTCGGGACAGAAGGGTTATTGTTAGAAATGTTAGCAGGGGAGTGGCCAGCGATCCTTTTCCCTTCACCGATCGAGATTATAGCCGGGGCAGAGGCTCCGAAATTACCGAGATAACCATCGGCCCTGGACACGATAGACTATATCTAATCGTCAGACAGGGAGAAAACGATTTCGATTATAAAATTAAGGAAAAAAACACAATAGTTGACGAGGGAACCTTCACGGCATACGTGGAAACAACAACCATTGTTGAAGAAAGGAATAAAGAACCAAGAACCAAGTATGTTTGTCCGGGTAATCGCGCCAGCTGTGATTGGAAGGATAAGTACGAAGTAACAGTCTATGAATGTCCATCTTATCCCAATGTTAGAAAATAGGGTTCGCTCAATATAGGTAAAAGCCCTACTAGAAAAGGCTTTTATTTGATATTATATGACTCAAAACCTTTGCGATTTCCCTAGTGATGAAAATCGCAAAGGTACTTTCGTTGGACTCAATAGCTGACAGGGGGACAAGCAAGCTAGAAGCTTTGACCACACAAGCTTCTAGCTTCTCTCGCCAAAAATAGATCGATGACGAGCAAAAAGCTAACGAAAGAATCAGGGATGGGAGCAAGCTTACTAAGAATTTTATCGATAGATGAGAGCCAGTGCGGAAAACTTATTCGATCAAAAGCTCTAGAAAGCTTATGATGTATCGATTTCAGGGTTCTTGTCCCCCTGTCAGATTGATATGTTAAAATGAGGTGAAATAATTTGACATCCTCGCCGCCGTAAAACGGACGGCGATTCCTCACCACGCCACTTTTTTAGGGTGGTCGCGTCAACGGGGTTGACGCAGATAGCGAAAAACGCTTAATTGCTTAAGTCTGACACTTTCGACCCGTCCGTTTTC
>NZ_JADBSA010000084.1:0-3775 GCF_020246945.1 Microcystis sp. M113S1
ATTAGAAAATGATTGGGGTGGTTCGGTTTACTTTATTCTGGATGGTTGGGTGAAAATTCGTACTTACGATGTAGAGGGTAGAGAAGTCACCTTAAATATCGTCGGTAAAGGGGAAATAGTCGGAGAAATGGCCGCTTTAGACGAATCTACCCGCTCCACCGATGCTATCACCTTAACCACGGCCACAATTAGCAGTATTCCCGCCCAAGATTTTATTAATCTGCTCACATCGGAACCTTTAGCGGGAATTCATCTTTCTCAATTAATGGCCAGGCGTTTGCGTCAACTTAACCGGCGTTTACGTTTACGCGAGGCCGATAGTCTCTCCAGAGTCGCCGATACTTTACTCTTTTTGGCCGAAGGTCAAGGACAAAAAAGCGGCCAGGGTACGATAATTCCTAATTTACCTCACCGGGAATTGAGTAGCATTAGTGGCCTGGCCCGGGAAACCGTGACCCGATCCTTGACCAAATTGCAGAAAAAAGGCCTGATTCAAAGACAGCAGGAATCTCTCTGTATTCCCGATCTAGCCGCTTTAGGAAGAGCGATCTCCTAAATTCAGTTATCAGCTTCTGAAGGCAAAAGGTAAGACCCCCCAACCCTAGGGCTGATTCATTCTCCGAATCTAATTCTTTTTTTTGCTACCCTTAATCGCTTATGAGGTAAGCTAGGGAGCAGGGGAGTACAGGTTTTTGCTTTCATGGTAGGTTGATTCATGAATCAACCTACAAAGCACGACGTTTTGACAAATTTTCAGCTATTTATTCCGAGAATTAGCTTAACATAGGAAAAATAACAGTTTTTGGTGTTACTAAGAAAATATAATGAGAGAAATTTGGGGTTCCCTATTTATTTTTTTAGTCTGTCCTATAATCGGGGGACTGCCTCTGATCGATTGGATAAATTATCTAGTAACCGGACGTAAATTATCCCAATTAGGGACTGGTAATATCGGTGTAACTGCTGCCTTTTACCACGGAGGAAAATTAGTGGGAATTTTAGCAGTAATTTCGGAAGCAGCCAAGGGAATTATCGTTATTTTCCTAACCCGTGTCTTTTTTCCCACCGGCTCCTCTTGGGAATTATTAGCTTTAATTGCCTTAGTTATGGGGCGCTATTGGTTAGGAAAAGGCGCGGGAACTACTAATGTTTTCTGGGGATTAATTGTTCACGATTTTGTCGCTGTTTTTCTCACCTTAATTATTAGTGGGATTAGCTTTACTATTTTTCGAGAAAAATCTACGGGTAGATTGGTAGGATTATTTTTATTAGCTTTAATTCTCACCTTGCGCCGTCCCCAGGATTCAGGTTATATTATAATTGCCATTGCTTTAGCCTGTTTATTAGGGGCAATTTTTCAAAAAATAGCCGACGATTTAGACTTACCTGAAGCAAGTGTTAACAATGAATCAAAAACTATGTTTCGTTTTTTTCGTGGAGATCGATCGCTCCAAACTCTTGATGACAATCTGGCAGCTTCAAAAGTGGGACAAAAAGCCGCCACTTTAGCCTATCTTAAGCGTGCCGGTTATCCCATTCCTCGGGGTTGGATTTTACCACCAGGGGATGATCCACAACCATTAATAGAATCTCTTAATCCTGATATTAATCATCCCTTAGTAGTGCGATCTTCCGCTATTGGAGAAGATAGTGAAACCGCTTCATCTGCGGGACAATATACGACAATTCTTAACGTCATCGATCGAGAAAATTTAGCAGCGGCGATTTTGAGTTGCCAAACCTCCTATAATAGTCCTAATGCTGTTAATTATCGACTCGATCGAGGTCAAGAAAACACGGCCATGGCTGTGTTAATTCAAGAACAAATTCGAGGAGTTTTTTCGGGAGTTGCCTTCAGTCGTGATCCGATTAATCCTCTCAGTTTAGATGTAGTTATTGAAGCTTTACCCGGAGATGCCACCAGAGTTGTATCGGGAAGAATCACCCCCGAAAGTTATCGGGTTAATTTAGAAGAAAATATCATCATCGGAGCGGGAGATATTCCCCCAGCTATTATTCAACAGGTAGCTAATCTTTGTCGGCAATTAGAAACCCTTGATCATGGCATTCCCCAAGATATAGAATGGACTCATAACGGACGAAAATTATGGTTATTACAGTGCCGTCCTATCACTAATTTACAGCCAATTTGGACAAGAAAAATCGCAGCTGAAGTTATCCCCGGAGTGATTCGTCCTTTGCCTTGGTCAATTAATCGTCCTTTAACCTGTGGAGTTTGGGGAGATATTTTCCAGTTAGTTTTAGACAAAAAAGCCCTCGATTTGGATTTCAAGGAAACAGCGACTTTACACTATCAAAGAGCTTATTTTAATGCTTCTTTGTTAGGAACAATTTTCCGTCGCATGGGATTACCTCCAGAAAGCTTAGAATTCCTGACCAAAGGGGCAAAGTTTACCAAACCACCCTTAACGGCAACTTTGGCTAATTCTCCCGGTTTATTAAAACTTTTAGGACGGGAATTACAGTTAGAAAAAGACTTTAGCCAAGATCAAAAAAACTATTTTATCCCGACGCTCGAAAAAATTAACGCTACTTCCCCAGAAGCTTTATCTTCAGGGGAGATTTTAGAGCAAATTGAGGAGATTTTAACCCTCTTAAAAAAAGCCACCTATTATAGTATTCTTGCCCCTCTTAGCTTCGCTTTGCGTCGCAGTATTTCGCAAGTACCTTTTGAGAGATTGGATAACTCCCAAGCACCAGAAATAGCCTCGATGCGATCGCTATCTGAACTGAGAAAAAATACGATCGATCGAGATTTTGACTCAGCTTTTTCCCTCTGGTTAGAAACCTACGGTTATTTAAGCGAAGTGGGAACCGATATTTCGATACCGAGATGGCGAGAAAATCCCCAATATCTGCTACAATTATCCTTAGATATTCCCAACAATAATAGCCATAAAAAAGTTAAATCTTCCCATACTGTCCAAAAAAGACTAAATATCAAAAACCAAGTCACTCAAGTTTACTCCCGTCTTTTAGCTCACCTACGCTGGCATTTTCTCGCATTAGAAAACCTCTGGTTACAGCAGGAAATATTATCGGAGACGGGAGATATATTTTATCTAAATTATTCAGAAGTTACCCAGTTAGGTCAGAATAATAAAATCGCCAATCTTAACCAGATTATCCACCAGCGTCGCCAACAATTCCAAGAAAACTCTCAATTAACCGATATTCCCTATATCGTTTATGGACAACCCCCGCAAAGAGAATTTTTAGTCTCGAATTTAACTGCTAAAAAACGCTTACAGGGAATTGCCGCTAGTGGGGGGACAGTGGAAGGACGAGTCAAAATTATGCCAACCCTACAAAATCTAGAAATTGCCCCTAATACTATTCTCGTTATTCCCTATACTGACTCAGGATGGTCCCCTTTATTATCCCGGGCTGTGGGCATTATTGCCGAGGTGGGGGGACAATTATCCCATGGTGCTATTATTGCCAGAGAATACGGAATTCCGGCGGTTATGGATGTGCATAATGCCATGAAATTGTTAAAAGATGGTCAATTCATTCGTCTCGATGGCAGTCAAGGAATTATTGAAATTCTCTAGGCATTAGGTGTAGGGTGTGGAGTGTGGGGGGGTCACTGCGTGCGCGTTGCGGGGGAAGAATAAATAGGGTTTGCTGAATAAATCTAAAAACCTTATCCAACAAGGTTTTTAGACTTTTTTTCCCTCAAAAAGTGCCGACCCTTGGAGTGATTGGGGGGAAAATTCAGGGACTTTTTCCCTGAAAATTAGGTAATTGACCA
>NZ_JADBSA010000085.1:0-2570 GCF_020246945.1 Microcystis sp. M113S1
AAACTTACATCTGATAACTGATAACTGATAACTGATAACTGATAACTGATAACTGATAACTGATAACTGATAACTGATAACTGATAACTGATAACTGATAACTGATAACTGATAACTGATAACTGATAACTGATAACTGAAAAAGCTGAGGACTAAAAAAGCTGAGGACTAAAAAAAGAGATGACTATCGGGTTGAATATTAATTTCCATGGGGACGGCTTGGGGTTCAGCATTCATGGCAAAATAGATAGCATCGGCGGCGGTTTGAGCGGTTAACATTTTAGTGCGATCAACTTTTAAGCTCACCTGATCCCAAAAAGGAGTATCCACACCACCAAAATAGAATAAAGTCATTTTAATACCATAGCGTTTTAACTCATCGGCCAAACATTTACTAAAACCGACCACCCCGTACTTAGAAGCACAATAAGCGGCAGCCATAGCCATAGAATGCTTACCTAAAATTCCCACCACATTACAGATATGACCGTACTTATTTTCCTTCATCACATTAGCCGCAGCCTGACAGGTATAAAAACTCCCCTTCAGATTGAGGTCGAGCATTTTATCTAAATCTTCCGGCGTAATTTTATTGTATTGTTTCATCACCCCGGCTCCAGCCGCATTAACCAACACATCCAACCGGCCGTAATGGGAGACAATTTTTTCCATCAAAGTTTCTACCTGAGTCGGATTGGTGATATCCGTCGGCACAATTAAAGAGGGACAACCCAACTCACTAGCTAAATTAGATAAATTATCGGCATTTCTGGCCACTAATACGAGTTTATGACCATTAACAGCTAGTTTACGGGCTAAAGTGGCACCGATACCCCCCGTAGCACCGACAATCAGGACAACTTTTTCGCTCATAATTATTTATAATTCTTTACAAATCTTATTGTAGGCCTTTCGCCCCAGAAAAGCATCGACAGTCACGCCCCTTTGATTAAGCTTTAGCCAACTTCTGATAGGATAAACCGTGACAATGTAAAGAAAATTTTATGACTGTACTGACCGAAGGAATCGCGCCCCACGGTGGGCAATTAATTAATCGTATTGCTACCGCTGCTGAAAAAGCAGAATTTCTGGCCCTAGCTGAAAAACTACCGCGAGTTTCCTTAGATGAACGAGCGCTCTCGGATTTAGTTATGATTGCTATTGGTGGTTTCAGTCCCCTCAAAGGCTTTATGGAACAGGACGACTACGAAAAAGTCGTCGATGATATGCGTCTAATCAATGGTTTACCCTGGGCAATTCCCGTGACTCTTTCCGTTAGCGAAGAAGTGGCGGATCCCCTCAAAGAAGGCAACTGGATTCGTTTAGATGACAGCGCAGGCAACTTTGTCGGAGTCCTAGAGCTAACCCAAAAATACCGTTACAATAAGGCCCACGAAGCAGTTAACGTCTATCGTACCGACGACCAGAAACATCCCGGGGTAAAAGTCCTCTACGAACAGGGAGAAATTAACCTCGCAGGTCCAATATGGTTGCTTCAGCGCGATCCTCATCCTCAGTTTCCCAAATATCAGATCGATCCTCTGCAATCGCGGAAAATGTTCCACGAAAAAGCTTGGAAAACGATTGTCGGTTTTCAAACCCGTAATCCCATCCACCGGGCCCACGAATACATTCAAAAATGCGCCCTAGAAGTGGTAGATGGTTTATTTTTGCATCCTCTTGTCGGCGCTACCAAAAGCGATGATGTGCCGGCCGATGTGCGGATGCGTTGCTATGAGATCATGATGGATAAATACTTTCCCCAAGATCGCGTTATTCTGGCTATCAACCCCTCAGCTATGCGTTACGCCGGCCCCCGGGAAGCAATTTTCCACGCTATTATCCGTAAAAACTACGGTTGTACCCATTTTATCGTCGGTCGTGACCATGCCGGAGTCGGAGACTACTACGGAACCTACGATGCTCAGTATATCTTTGATGAGTTCGAGCCGGGGGAATTGGGAATCGTGCCGATGAAGTTTGAACACGCTTTCTACTGTACCCGCACTTCGGGAATGGCAACCACTAAAACTAGCCCCAGTTTACCGGAAGAAAGAATACACCTTTCGGGAACGAAAGTCCGGGAACTGCTGCGTAAAGGAGAATTACCACCTCCGGAATTCTCCCGTCCAGAAGTGGCTGCCGAATTAATCCGCGCCATGCGAGAGTCTTGACATCCTCACCGCCGTAAAACGGACGGTGATTCCCAAACCTCACGATTTAGGTTTCTGCTTCTTTCCCTTGCGGGGTTTCGCACCGGCCTTAACAGATTTACTCTGTTCTGGTCTTATGGTCGCGACCCGGACTGACACCGCAAGTCCTGCGGCCAAAATGTTTTTACTGGCGTTAATATCTCGGTCATGGTGTGTCCCACAGTTCGGACAATCCCACTCTCGAACATTTAACGGCATTTTCTCAGCAATATACCCGCAATTACTACACCGCTTAGAACTGGGAAACCATCTATCTATTTCGATGTAATTTCTCCCATACCAACGGCATTTATAGGCTAATTGTCGGGTAATTTCTCCCCAGCTTACATCAGATATTGCCTGAGATAATTTCGGGTT
>NZ_JADBSA010000086.1:0-4849 GCF_020246945.1 Microcystis sp. M113S1
ATTAAATATAGGGAGAAAGGTAGTCGGAGAGGTTGCATTTAGCAAGAATCCGATAGAGAGGCTTGTAGTTAGCCCTGTACGGGTCAAAGCGTACAAAGCTGATTCAAAGTGCGACGTTTGCGTACAGAATTAGTAACTATATCGGGCGAATAATTATCGATTGCCTAAACCAAGAGATTTCTTGACACTATCCGATTCTATCGTAATATCCTATTTGCAGAGCTTATGACCAAAGGTAATTTAAACGATCTCATCCGTACAGAAGCTAATAAAGAGGTAGAATCCCAACCCTCTCCTTCTCCCAAACGTCCCAAGGAAACTAACGCCACCCTACAGGCAAAAATTAACGACTTGACGGCAGAATTAGAAAAAACCGAGAAAAATCAGCAAACTCTCCAAGAAACAGTTATTTCTCTGGAAGAAGAACTTAAAGAACATCTGGAACTCTCTGTCAGTTTACAGCAGTTACAACAACAGACCGAGCAGTTAGAATCTGTCCTCTCGGAAAAAACTACTTTGCTGGCACAATTATCGAGTCAATTAAGCAAGACAGAAACAGAACTGACTGATAAAAAACAGTTAATTGAAAAATTATCGAGTCAATTAAGCAAGACAGAAACAGAACTGACTGATAAAAAACAGTTAATTGAAAAATTATATAATCAAATTAAAACCCTAGAAAATAGTTCCACCCCCACCCCTGAACCGTCAGCAATTACCAAACTATTGCCTAAGAAACCCAGTCTTTATAACTTTGAAATGGCCACTTTAGCCCGTTATATTGCCCCCACTCCTACCCCCACAGAGTTAACGGATTCCGATATCGGTTGGTTCGATTAATTATGGCTAGTAAAAATCAAGAACAACAACATCCACAGGAAAGACTCGATCGCCCGATTGTTGATCAGCTACTGCAATCAGAACCCAATGATTTAAACTTAGCTGAATGCGCTCGTTTACGCATACGTTATCAAAACTTTCCGGGAGCAAGAGAAATCCAAAGAGATTTAGATTTAATCCTAGAAAAATGGCAGTTAGATGAAGTCAGTTTATGGGCAAAAACTCGACAACTGCACAGTCATGGACAAGTGTATCAAATTCGCCAAACCGAGGAGCAACAGGATTGGAGTTAAATTGCAGCAGTTATCTTAAATGGTGCGAGAGGAAAAATCAAACCTATAATTTGATTTTATCTAATAATCTCTGAAAAGGATTTTTTGGTTTGCTTGCTGGCGGATCTGCGGGGGGATTAGGATCATCTAGATAACGATAATATTTCCAGATATCCCAGTAAGGACAACCCGGTTCAATGCGAATTCCTGCCCAATGTAAATATTTTAAGGGCTGATTTAATCTCGGATCGATTAAAATATTCCCCTGAGGTTGAAAATGAGAACTTCCCCCCCAATTTCCCGCTTGACAACCCGGAGCGCGGACAATATTAAATCGATTGGGAACTCGTTTGAGAATGGTATAATTAATAATCGGTTGATCGGAGGTTTTTTGAGAAAAATCAAAGTATTCTGGATGAGCGGCACATTCTTGAAAAGCACTATATAATTCCTGTTCTGAGAAAAGATTCTTTTTACTAGCCCAAAAACCACCGTTAAACATTCCACTTAGATCATTTTCCGTGAAGATTCCTTGTTCTAAAACAATCGGATTAAAGACATCAGTAATCCCTTTTTTGTGTTGGTAATCACAGCAGAGAAAATCGTAGGTATCGAGGAAATTTAGATTATCTATTATTTTTTCAAAAACTACGATATCCGTATCGATATAAAGAAATTGATCTAGTTCTCCAAACCAACACACCTGCTTGCGAAATTGATTGGGACGAGCAAAGAATTTTTCTCCAAAAATATCATAGATTTTCTGTGCCAATTCTTCCACTAATTGCAGCTCTGGATAGAGAATAACGCCATATTTTTCGGCCAATAAATCGGCAATTTTTTGATAATTATTGTCGTAGGGAATCAAGATGACGGTAGAATCTGGATCGTACAAACGAATACTATTCATTAATGCGATCGCCTGCTCGATAACTCGATCATTAGCGGTAATGTAAATTCCTCGCTTCATAAATGTCCTGGGGGTAAGAGTTAGAAATAATTATATAGCAGTTATCTTAATGGTGAAGTAGAAAGTTTTCCTTTTGGGGAGTCAGCCATCAGACTTCGGCGTGAGCTTTTGTCGAACGCTTTTTTCTCCCGATATCCCTGTTCACTGATAACTGATCACTGATCACTGATCACTGATCACTGAATAGCCGATCGGTCTTTCTCTGTCAACTCTTAAGGAGTCGTGGGTTTCATTTTTGAATTGGCGAATAATTAAGGAAAGATCACTGCTACTTAAACAGTTTTTTCTTAAGTTTAGCGAGGGAACTCTGTATCCATAATTTTTTAAGTCGCAGGGGTTCTAAACCTTCTATATCAGCCGGATAGTGTTTTTTAATATCAAAGAAATCATTAATTTCTCTTAAAATTGTTTCAAAACGTGGTAGTAATTTTTCGGGATGATAATCATCGAGAAAATTAGCCGGTAAAGAATTAACGGGAAAATTACGGGCATAATTAAGAATACGTGACCGATCGTATTGAGTGGAATAAGCCCCGATTTTTTGACAATTGAAACCGGGATCGAGATAATCGGCTAAGGCACTATTGACGCTAGAAAATACCGTACAACCACAGGCTAAAGCTTCCAGGGGCGGTAAGCCAAAACCCTCCGTTAAACTGTTTACAGCCCAATATTCAGCCGAATCGTAGAGATAAACCCGACTACGATTGAATAATCCCACTAAATCCTCCACATAGCTATCTAAAACCTTAACGCGACAGTGGGGACGGAGGGCGGGAACTAGACGATTGAGAAGATACTTTGAGGATTTGCGCCCCTGTACTAGGACATCGATATCTCTTTCTAAGCCTAAATTGAGAAATTCTGAGCCAATTTGATTAGGAAGATAGTAAATCAAAGCATTAGGAGCTTTTTCTCCCCAATAACCCATAGTATTACGGCTAACGGTGATAATTGGTATTTGGGAGGGTAAACGGAAGCCGTAACCTGTACTATGGGCATGATAAATGATATGATGCGATCGCAATCTTTGCACCAGTTTAGGAACATCAAAACCCCAGCTAACCACAAAAATACTGTCATCCGAGCTTATTTTCGCGAGTATATCCTCTAAAAAAGGATAATTTAACTCTTTTTGACGATAAGTCACAATCTGGGCGGTACAAATTTGACTAGCCAAATTGACGGTTTTCATTTCTGCCCACAGTCCACCCCCACCAAAAGGAGAAGTAGTACCGGGCAAGAGAAAATAGAGGTTTCTCATCAGGATAATAGAAGTTTTGGTTAAGCGGTAGTCTGGAGACTTGGCTATTCTATACTTAATTATTAAGGTGTGAGGTATCTAAAGGCAATAGTCGATCGGGCATAAGTGTAATTACTACTAAATAAATTTTTTAGCCTTGAGTCGGCTATCAAGAGACTTAGCTAGTTAATTACAAATTCTGCTAATTAATAAATATTAATAAACCGCAACCAGCTAGATAACTGGAATTTCACGGGCAAGCCATTAAGCCTTAAAAGTATTGATATGCAAGGATCGTAGCCGAAAAAGCAAAACTACGGGTTTCCCTGTGGATGCGGTTTATCAGAGAAATTAAAATACTTGACTAGAGGCTTCGCAGTTTGCTATACTAGGAAGCAAGAACAAACACACAAAAGGGTAGGGGTCATGAAAATAAAACTTAAAAGATTAATAAAAAATTATGCATATTATTTCAAGAGCCACCTTAAGAAATTTTTGGGAAACTCATCCAGAGGCTCAGGCTGGTTTACGTTATTGGTACAAGCAAGTTAGTCAAGCAAAATGGCAAAGTTTCCAAGATATTCGTCAGGATTTTTCTTCGGCTGACTTAGTGGGTAATTTTATAGTATTCAACATTTGCGGCAACAACTATCGACTAATAACTTATGTTGATTTTCAACATAGAAATGTTTTCATTAGAAAAGTACTAACCCATGCTGAATATAATAAAAACCAATGGAAAAAAGATTCGTGGTTCAATAAATATTGATCTAAATCTCTGAATCTCCAAATAAGTAGGGAGGAAAAATTATTTGTAGGATGGGTTAGCGGTAGCGTAACATAATCGGGCGTTGGGTTTCATGCTTCAACCCAACCTACGTTCATCTTATATTTAATTCCACCCACCCACTTATGAAAACTATAAATTATTAACTAAAAATTTTGTATCTCCTTCAGTCACCCCTATTTAAACCATAAAATTAGAGTTATCTTTATGTTTGCCACTGATAAATACTTAGAATTATTAAAGCAATACCCTCCTCGTCCTATTCACAATGAGGAAGACTTAGAAATGATGCAGGAGGTTATTAATCGCCTTTTAGACAAACCCCAATTAACGGCAGAAGAAAGGGAATATCTAAATGTTTTAGGGGCTTTAATTTATGAGCATGAGGAAAATCAAGAGCCAATACCTGATATTTATGGACTTGAATTGTTGAAATTTATATTAGAGGAAAGAAACCTACAAAAGCAAGATTTGCTATCTATCTTTGAAAGTAAGTCAACCCTGGATGACATTTTTGATGGCCTACAAGAGTTAACTCCTATCTATATTCAAAAATTAGCCAATTTTTTAAATATATCTCCTGATTTATTTTTTCCTAGTTAGGGTCTGCTGAATAAATCTAAAAACCTTGTTGGGTAAGACTTTTAGACTTTTTGTCAATCAAAAAGTACCAGGCATGGGAGTGATCAGGGGGAAAATTCAGGTACTTTTTCCCTGAAAATTAGGTAGTTGACCAC
>NZ_JADBSA010000087.1:0-17440 GCF_020246945.1 Microcystis sp. M113S1
ACCTTGTTCGATACCTTGACGCATCCAACTGGTGGTAATTTGCATAACTCCCTCCTGTACGGGTTGACTAAATGTGCTAATCTCTTCTTGAAATTGTATCTCTTCCACCGGATTTAGATTGAGATAAGTATCAATAAATCCGGAAATTAATGGCATTTTCGCTGGATTTAACCTTAAAGTAATTAACAAGCGCAGCGCAGACATTCCACTAACCGATCACAAAAAAAACTGGAGCGAGCGCTTTTCGCCACCCCAGTGCTGTCACGGAATTCAATTCTGTATCTAAATTAACACATTATTGGTAGCAAGCATGATTAAGGAAATTGGAAATTTTTCCAAAAGGGGTTTCCAAAGGCTGTAACCTTGATTGACAGGGGATTTCGAGCCTGATAAGGCCAAAGTTTTTGGAGTCTATCCTCGAAAATTAAACTTCGGCGCTGAGATGTTCCCCCAGATGCACGGTTTTCACCCATTTTAAACGTTTAGGACGCAAAGCCATCCGCAGGCTGACACTGGGAATAATAATAAACCAGTGCATCATATAAATCATGCCGCGAATGGTTTGAGCAAGGATGTCCAAACCGAGAGCAAAAGTGAATTTTTTACCCGTATTGACTCGGATTAATCCTGTCACCATCCCCCACATAGAAAGGGAAAGAGCTAAACCAGTTAAAGGAGTTAAAATCGGGGTTTGATGACGAGTAATAGTGATTAAAAGATCGGGAATAGCGGCCGCAGGTAAGATATATTGAACGAGCAAAAAAGCAATTAAATCAAACTTTTTCGGCCAAGGCATGGGAGACTTTAAAATCGCTTTCCAATAGTCGAGATAACGCTGAAAACCACCTTCGGCCCAACGATTGCGCTGATGCCATAAAGCGATCGCACTTGTCACCCCTTCTTCCGCTACTGCGGGAAAATTTAAGACATTAATTTTCCAATTATCGATATGGAGACGAATAGTTAAATCAAGATCGTCGGTGATCGTTTGTTCATTCCAACCCCCGCAACGATTTAAGGCACTACGTCGGACAAATTGACCATTGCCGCGCAATTCTCCGATCCCTCCCACCGCGATCCGTTGCTGTTGGAAACAGCTATCAAAGATCATTTCTACCGCTTGTCCTTTTGTCCAGAAGTTTTCGGCGGCATTGGCGATCGCTTTTCGCACCTGTACCGCACCCACTTCTCGATCCTCGAACATTGGCACGACATGACGCAGTAGATCGGAGGATAATCCCGCATCCGCATCGAATACACCGATAATTTCCCCGTTAGTCAGGGATAAAACCTGATTCAAGGCCCCGGACTTGCCACCTCCAGCATTAGCAGGACGATGGAGAATTTTTAATTGGGGATATTCTAAAGCAAGGCGATCGAGAATCGCACCCGTGTTATCGGTACTATAGTCATCGACGATCCAGACTTCTAACTTATCTTGGGGATAGTCTAGATGACAGAGATAATTAACCAGTTTCGTGATTACGGTTTCTTCATTTTTGGCCGCTACTAAGAGGGAAACCCTGGGTAGAGAGGCTAAATCCTTATCCAGTAAGGGAATTGGCTGCGTTTCTGGTTTGGTGAACAGCAGCCGCAAAGCTTGCCCCGATAGTACCATGGTTAAGGCGATAATTGCCCAATAACCCCAACTCAGCCAATGAAGTGCGATAATTATTGTCCAGATCGCCATGAGGCTAAAAGCCGCTTTCTGTCTGCGTCCCGATCGGCCTTGAAAAATTTCGCTCCTAAATTCGTCCTCCTCGTCTTCGGGATCGGACCAGTCAGATAGGAGGGAACCGATCGGGTCTAATTCTTCGTTATCATCCTCTCGCGACCAATAATTTTCTGCCATAATCGACTCAGGTTAAGTAATTGTTCAAATAGAAGCTTATTTCTTGCTTTATCTTACCGAAAATTGTTAAAATTTTTAACAGAATCTTAAGTTGTTTCGGGAAATAAACCCTAGTTTTTCAAGCTATTGGTTCCTTTTACCCGATAAATGCGCTTTTTCGGTTAAGATTGCTTTGTTTACATTTGTTGAGAAAATTTAACATTTATCCCCTATGTCAAACCTGCTCCTCTGTGTCGGACTGATTTGTGGCTCAATTATTTGGGTGGAGATCGTGCGTGATTCCTATCATGCTCTGGCCCACCATTGGCAGCCCCTTTATCGTCTGCACGTCTGGCATCATCGGGTTTTTCGTCCCGATCTGTCGGTCATGAGCGAGGAAATTTATCGCAAGGCGCACTGGTACAATGATGTACCGGAGGCCTTGGTTATGTTGGCTGCCAGTGTTTTACCTGTACTACTGGCCTACTCTTGGGGGTTCGATCGCCCTTGGTTGGGTTGGTTAGGCTCCCTTTATACTATGGCTTTTCTCAGTACGGCGATCGGTCGAGGTTTAGGTATGGCAAATCTGGACGAATTAACCGATTTAACCCATCGTCCGGGGCAATTTGAGAGTTTACCCGCTCCATGGCGCGTGAATCGTACCTACCACTGGCGACACCATTTTGATAACCAAAAGGCTTATTATTGTGGAACTTTCACCTTTATGGATAAATTGATGGGGACGGCACTTTCTCTCAAGGGCAAAACGATCGCCATTACCGGAGCGAATGGAACCTTAGGGCGATCGCTTTTAAAGTACCTACAACTGAAGGGAGCCAAGGTGATCGCGCTCACTTCCGGGGAGAATGCGATCGCTATTGAAATTAACGGCGAATCAGTACCTGTAAAAACCGTAAAATGGCAAATCGGTGAAGAAACGCAACTTGAGAACCTATTTAAGTCTGTAGATATACTGATTTTAAATCATGGCGTTAATGTCCACGGCCAAAGAACCCCAGAAGCGATCGAATTAGCCTACGAAGTGAATACTTTTTCCGTCTGGCGTTTAATGGAATTATTCTTCAAAACTGTCCGCACTAACGAGCAAATTGCCCGCAAGGAAGTCTGGGTGAATACCTCGGAAGCGGAGGTTAATCCTGCCTTTAGTCCCCTCTACGAACTCAGTAAACGAGCGATCGGTGATCTGATTACCCTGCGTCGTTTAGATGCTCCCTGTGTGGTAAGAAAGCTAATTCTTGGTCCTTTTAAGAGTAATTTAAATCCTGTGGGTATTATGTCCGCCGATTGGGTGGCTAAACAGATTATCAAGGCGGTACAAAGGGATAGCCGCAATGTTATTATTACTATTAATCCCTTGACTTTTATCACCTTTCCAATTAAAGAATTCTCTGTTTCTACCTACTTAAAACTATTTACTCGTTCCCCAAAAAATCGGGAAAATCCCTAACTATTTATCCTTAATCGGGGATCAAGACTATTTTTCCTCGCACTCTTTCCGATTCACTATAATTATGAGCTTCTACCACCTGGGAAAAAGTATAGGTGCGATCGATTCTAACAGTTAATTGTCCCGATTCGATCGCTTCTTTGAGAAATTGCCAGTCGGACGCTTGTGCTTGAGCAAAAAATATCAGTTTCCCTTTTTGGGGCAACCAAGCAGTGAGATAATTTAAGAGGATAATCCCTGGATTTGGTAGGGTGGTTATATAGGTTCCTTGGGGTTTTAAAAGCTGACGACAGTGCCAAAAAGAAGACTTAGCCACAGCATCGAAGATTAGATCATATTTCTGCTCAGTTTTTCTCCAATCTTCTTGGGTATAATCGATAACTTTATCTGCTCCTAAAGAGGTGACATAATCGATATTTTTACTACTACAAACTCCATCAACTTGCGCGGAGAAAATTTTCCCTATCTGCACGGCAAAGCTACCCACTCCTCCCGATGCACCATTAACTAAAATCCGATTCCCCGCTTGAATACCGCCAAAATCCCGCAAGACTTGCAACGCGGTAGAAGCGGCTAAAGGAGTGGCGGCAGCTTGAATAAAACTCTGATTATGCGGTTTTTTAACTAACAGGGAAGCGGGAATAATTGCATATTCAGCATAGGTTCTACCCGGTAATTGATTGAGAAAACCAAAAACCTCATCTCCGATCTGGAATTGTTCCACCTGAATGCCTTTTTCAACGATAATTCCCCCATAATCAAAACCTAATTGCAGGGGAAATTTATTACCTGTGGCTATTTTTAGCATTCCCCGACGAATCTTCCAATCAATCGGATTAATTCCCGCTGCCATAATCTTAATTAAGACTTCTTTCGCTTGGGGAATTGGCTTTTCTATTTCTGTGTATTGGAGAACATTACTATCGCCATAGCGATTAATGATAATAGCTTTCATAATTAAGAAAAAAGTTGATAAAATAGTAAGGGAGCAAAAGTAATGACCAAGAGAACAAAAATCCAAACTCGTCCCGCTAAAAGATTATAATCTTGTCCTAATCTTGACCAAGAGTGACCGGCAATAAAATGGCCGAACAGAAATTCAAAACCCACTGTTAATAGTAACCAAATTAAACCGATAGTAATTGCTTGGCTGGAGGATTCTAGAACCCAAAAATAGACAAGAGTGCCAATATAAAGACTAAAAAAAATGATTCCTGTCAGGGTAGAAATTTGATGAGCGCGTAGTTCATCGAGATATTTTCCGTAGGTGCTTTCCCTGAGAATACCGTTACTAATTCCTATTACGATCATCGGGAGCCATGCAACAATGTAGCGACTAATCATAAGTTGTTGGTTTAGAACTCGCTCTAATTGGATTATAGCTATATTTGGCTGATAACTTGAGATATTGTGATAAAAATTAATATTGTTACTTGCCTAAATTTTCAGCAAGATAATCAACTAGCTTTTTCACTGTTGTAAATTCTTGGCATTTTTCTTCAAGTTCAAGTTCGAATTCTTCTTCTAAAGCCATGATTAAGTCAATCGTATCAAGTTCATCTCCT
This sequence comes from Microcystis sp. M113S1, assembly GCF_020246945.1. Taxonomy (NCBI): domain Bacteria; kingdom Bacillati; phylum Cyanobacteriota; class Cyanophyceae; order Chroococcales; family Microcystaceae; genus Microcystis; species Microcystis sp. M113S1. The sequence continues at coordinate 4,865 of NZ_JADBSA010000087.1, forward strand.
CCCCAATTTGATAATAAGTCAGACCAACTATCAAAGGAAGAACTAGACGTATAAAAGCTATAAGAACTATAACTACTAGATTGTAAATAAAATAGTTCATCATCAATATGTATCTCAGACTTTTCCACCTCTAATTGATAACTAATTATCTCTTGAACTTTGATAAAAATTGCCAATTGTCGTTCATTTTCTTGTGATGTTATTTTCTCGGTATCATCAATTTTTTTATCATTAATAATAGCATTAGCTTTTTGTTCTGCTATTTTCATAGCTTTCTCTTCATCGATTCTCTTTGATTCTAATAGACTGGATTTACTGAAAAATAACTGATACCTCATAACTTCAATTCTAGAATTAATTAAGTTTCGTATTATATGAAATTCTACTTTATGACCACTTTCCTTGTAAATTCTTGTGGCTAAATCCCAAACAATCTGATCGCGGTTTGCTTCTAGCTGATTTAATTTTTCTTCACTCAGAGATACCATATCATCTAAATACTGATTGATCATCATTGCCAGAATTTGCATCTCATAATTTTTGCTATCTTCATTCATTTGATTAGCTCTGCTGCCGCAAAAAATCTCAATCATATTGTATCTCAAGATCAATACTTTTCTAAAAAATCTAGCGTATCAACACCGATCAAGCAATTTATCGGTTAAAACTATAAATACGGCGTTTCTCATAAAGATGAAGTATAACCCTATAGGGTATCGTCTCGGAGTCTCCCCAAAACGAAAACCTCATACCTCACCATTAAGATAACTGCTATAAGTTAGGACAGGGGTGACAGTGGGGTAAATTGTTAATTTTTTTGGGGATTTAGCTACATCATCCGAAAAATGTCACACTAGAGGTAGGGGAGCGTCAACTATCAGTCATCAGCTTTCAGCAATTTTCTGCTATTTCCCGGGTGTATTGCTGGCAATGGTTTTTATCCCTGAGCTTATCTGCTATCGAGGAGGCAATTCTATGAATAATACGGAAACAATCTCAGTCGATCGGGATACCAACAAACTCTATAATAAAATTCTCGTGGCTGTGGATTATCAAGATGTCACTCCAGAGGTATTGAATACGGCTATCCTCTTAGCGAAAACCTACGCTAGTGAGTTGCGGATTATTTATAGTCTGTCTAAACCTTTGACTCCCTACACGGAAACTTTTATTTATGGTAATCTGATCGGTTATGGTGGCGGTTATCCCCCCGATATGATCGCCTTAGAACAACAAATCACCGAAGAAATGCAGGCGGAATTACAAGCTTGGTTAAACGGTTTAGTCGATCGAGCTAAGGAAGATAATATCACGGTCCGGGCTGATTATTATATTGGTGATCCGGGACAGAAAATTTGTCAAGTTGCCCAGCAAGAGGGGATAGATTTAATTATTGTTGGTCGTCACGGTCGATCGGGTTTATCTGAGTTAATCTTAGGTAGTGTCAGTAATTATGTGGTGCATCATGCTCCCTGTTCAGTTTTGGTAGTACACATCACTCATTAATTAGAAAGGGTTGAAATCCATTTTTTGCTGTCCATTGAATCGCTCCATCTCTCCCAGTCCAATAAGTCTTAATACCGGCTTTTCTCAGTTGATTTCTGACATTGCGGGAGAGATTGGTGGTGACAGCGATCGCTGTTTGGGGTCGAATTGACTCTAACCATTGTTTGTCTAGATTGCTTCCCTGCCATAATAACACTAGGGGGCTAAATTCTTGGGATAAATTAACGGGGTTTTTCGGGTTGACAATCCATAGCCAAGATTGATTTTTTACCTGAAATTTAAATAAATTTTTCTCGAGCAATTGTCCAGTAATTTCGCCAAGATTAAATTTTTCTGACTGGGACAAATTAAGAGTTTTTTTGATCGGTATGCTCTCACTGATAGTTGAGAATTGCGCCGAATTATTGACGGTTATTGCTCCTTGTATTTGATTAATTCCCTCCTGTCGCAAAAAGGGCAAAACTGTATAACGTGCTGTTGCGGGTTCCTCCCCATTAATTAAGAGAGTATTTCCTCGATTTTGAATAATTATTACCGGTTGCGATTTGGTGGCTAAAACTGTCACCTGAGTTAAAGTTAAATGCTGATAAATAATCGGTATTAAAATTAAAGTGAGGATAAATAAACCGATTAAATGCCACCGTTGACGAAACCAGATATTAAAGCAGATTAAGGTAAGGCAAATATAAATAATTAACATCACTCCTAAAGATAATTTACCTGTGGAGTAGGTACTAAAAGGAAGCAGACTAAAAAAGGTGGTAATTTGCAGTAATAACTCTAGAGGGTAATAGAGAATACTAGCGCTGATACTGCCCAAAGGGGGATAAATTAAGCCTAAAAAGGCAGTAAAAACTCCTCCTAAACTAATCAGGGTAACTAGAGGAGTTGTGATAATATTAATGGGGATACTATAAAGAGCGATCGAGTTAAACGTAAACATTAATAAAGGCATAGTCCAGAGAGTAGCAGCTAGACTAATAGCTATAGGTTCAGCGATTAAATTAGGGAAATAGTCAATTTTATTTTTCAGTAAAGGAACGGTAATAATTAATCCCAAAGTCGCTAAAAAACTTAACTGAAATCCTAAATCCCAAATCCAGAGAGGTTGCCATAATAATAGAATTGTAGCCGCTAGTAACAGGGAACCTAAACTATTAACTTGTCGATTATAAAGCAGACCGATTAATGCCCCAATTCCCATCAAAATCGCCCTCAAGACTGAAGGTTGTAACCCGGTTAAAGTGCCGTAAATTATTAAGATAGTAATGGCAATAATAAACTGTTGTTTGGGGGATAAATTGCGAGTGATAGTTAAAACAAATCCCAACAAAATAGCCACATGAAAGCCAGAAGCTGCTAAAATGTGAGCTAATCCAGTTTTAATAAATAAATCAGTGATTTTTGCTGGCAAATTAACCGCTTGTCGTCCGAGGGTAATCGAACTTAATAAAGTCCCTTTTTCCTGGCCTATTCCCTGAATTTGTGCCTCAACAATGCGCTGACGAATCTGCCAAACTCCCCAAGTAGGTGATTTTTTATCGATAATTATTTCCCCTTTTAAACCAGCAAAAGCACCCTGACGCGCTAGATAATTAGCAAAGTCAAAAGCATTGGGATTATTGGCACGACGGGGACGATAAAGTAATCCTTTAACTGTTATTTTTTGTCCGGGGTAAACCTGATTTTCTGCTAGATTTGGTAGAGTAACGTAGAGTTTACCCGCGGATTTTTCTGTCGGTAAATTCTTGAGGCTAAATTCTTTTACTTCTAACCAAAATTGTAAATTTTCTCGACGATTGAGACGAATTTCTGATATAATACTGCCCGTGATTTTAATAGAGTTAACCACATTATTTTTTAAAAGATGACTGATATCGTTTGCGCTGGGGTAAGGAGTACGAATTTCTAGATAAACAACGGCAAATATAGCTATTAATCCCCCCATCAGCCAAATTTTTATCGGGGGACTTTGCCACCAAAAACGACGGATAAAAATCGTGGTTAATAGGGTAATTAGACTAAGAATAACAATTCTAATTACCACTTCTTGCCATCGGTTTAACTGCGGACTAAAATCTACCAGACCTGTAGATAACAGTCCCAAAATATAGGCTAAACCGAGAATAACGCTATTAGGGCGATTCATAGAAATTTTTGTCAAACAATTTCAGAATTAGCGGGCATTATTTTTACCTGATATCAGCGAAAATCGAGATTAAAAAGTAACTTAGCATAAACACTATGGGGATCATTAAATGTAGGTAACTTCAATAATTCCTGCTGAAAATTTTGCCATTCCTGCGTCAAAGGGTGATTATTTTTAGTTAGAGGAGGAAGATAGGTTTGCAATAAATTAGAAAAAAGTTCTTCTTGCCAACTTTGCGATCGAGGATATTCTTTAAGACTCCAATCATCTCCTAATTTAGCTGTTTTGGCTGCGTATTGTACTGCCGCTTCTAGGCCACCGATTTGATCAACTAAACCAATTTTGACCGCATCTTTTCCCGTCCACACGCGACCTTGGGCCACACTTCTTACCTTATCTGGGGATAATTTTCGCCCCTTGGCTACCGTCTCGATAAATAAATCATAGAACCGATTAACTGCCGCTTGATAAATTTCTAATTCTTGGGGATTTTTCGGTCTGGTAATAGTAGATATATCAGCTAATTGTCCAGTTTTCACCGTATCCCAATCGATGCCATTATTATTAGCAATTTTCTGGATATTTAACAATAATCCAAACACACCTATCGAACCAGTAATCGTATCATTATCGGCAAAAATTCTTTGACCACCCATGGCAATCCAATAACCCCCAGAAGCAGCCACATCACCCATAGAAATAATTACTGGTTTTTTCGCATCTAAACGCTTAATTTCTCGCAGAATCACCTCAGAAGCGGTGGCACTTCCCCCCGGACTATTAATCCTTAAAACTACCGCTTTCACCTCCTCCTTCCCTTGTAATTTTCGCAGTTCCTTCGCCAATTTATCCCCACCGATTTCGCCTCTATCTCCCTGACCATCCACAATTGTCCCTTCTGCATAAACTATCGCTATTTGATCGCTACTATCTCCCCCCTCATCAGCGAGAGAACTAGCATAATTAGCTAAAGAAATTTGCGAAAAAGAGCCAGAGTTTTCCTCCTCATTAGTTTTATTTTTTGCTTCTCTTGTCAACTCCTTTGCTAAAACAATTACTCGATCTAAATGGGCCACTTCATCAACAAAACCCGCCTTTTTCGCTGTGGTTGCTTCCAGAATACCTTGAGTATCAGAAATAGTTTGCACTTGTTGGGGGGTTAAATTGCGACTTTTGGCCACTGTGGCACTATAATTAGACCAAATTGTATCGAGTAGGGTTTGCAGCTGCTGACGATTCTGGACACTTAAATCCTGACGCGTATAGGGTTCCACCGCACCTTTAAAAGAACCCACTTTTACCACTTGCACCCCGACACCATATTTTTCTAGTGCATCGGCAAAAAAGGTTTGTTGACTACTTAAACCATTAATTTCCATTCTCCCCACGGGATTAATAATCACCTTTTCAGCAACGGAAGCGAGATAATATTCCTTTTCCGTCCATTCCACATCGTAGGCGATAATTTTTTTACCCGATTGGCGAAATTTTGCCAAAGCTTGCCGCACTTCCGTCAGGGTAGCATAGCCATATTCACCGACAGTGCCGCGACCGTAGAGTAACAGACCGACAATATTATCATCAAGGGCGGCCTTTTCGATCGCCGCTATCACCTGTCGCAAATTTAAAGTGGTCGTACTCTCACCGGTCAAACTATCGGCTAAACTAGAACTAGGGGGAGCATCGCTGATATTGGTGGCTAAGTTAAAAACTAAGACCGATTTTTCCTTAACTGAGGAGCTATCGCTAGAATTAAGGAAAGAAAGCAGTAAAAATGCTAATCCCCCCACACCTAGGGACGAAAATACCAATAATCCCAATAAAGTTCCCAAGCAACTAGCGAAAGTTTGTTTAAAAAACTGACCCATCGGTTTTCATCTACTACTAATTATCCTGTTTCCTATTGTAGGGATTCCCCGCCCAGAAACAACTTTTTTATCTGACTGCCTGACACATCTTGGTGAATCACCGACAGGTTAAGACACGGATGCGAGAGAACCAAATTCGGTCAAAGAAATCTTGTTCAGCTGGCTTTGAAGCAAAAACTGGTTCGAGGGATGAAACCCTTATAGAGAAAGACATTCGGCGATTTTTGTCAATTGTTTTCGATCTAAAACGAAAGTGGTCTAGATTTTTTACTTCTATCTTTGACATTTTTCTTGACTTGAATAAGCTGTTCGTAATTTAAATTGCTTGGGCCAGACGAGGCAAGAGGCAACAGTAAAGGGATTGGGGGAGATTCGGCTAATCTAAGAATAAGCGGTTTAAATACGTCTTAGCTTATTTTTTGAGAACTTTTTTAGTTTCTCACTTTTTCTGCCCCAAGAACATAAGTATAAATACTTATGTTATTTTCATTTTATATGCGACCAGCCATAAGCTGTTGACTATCTAAATTGCTCGTTAAGACTGCAAGGGAGAAGGAGCAGGGAGAGGAAGTTTGAGCATTTGTACTAAAATTTTGAATACGCAGTTTAAATTCAGTACAGCTTACTACAATTTGAAGTGCGGAATGTGGGTTACAAGAGGTCTATTATTGTCGTGCCTCTATCGGCTGAAAATACCCAGAAAAAAACTCTTAAGTTATACTAAAATAATTAATACAGACACACATCTTCCCAGACGGTGAAAAGGAATTATTTACCCTTGAAAACCACAGTTAAAGTCAGCACACAAACCCAATTACCCCTACATCTAGTTATCACCCATCCCCAGTATCGTTTTGTCGATTTATTCGCGGGAATCGGTGGGTTTAGAATCGCTTTGGAGAAATTGGGAGGACGTTGTTTAGGCTATTCAGAAATCGATAAACAGGCAATCCAAGTTTATCAACAAAATTTTCTTAGCTATCTCAACAGCGATGAAATTGCTTTCGGAGATGTGAGTAAAATTAGCAATTTACCCGATAATCTTGATCTTATTGTCGGCGGTGTTCCCTGTCAACCTTGGTCGGTAGCGGGATGTTTACGAGGATTTGATGACCCCCGGGGAAAACTCTGGTTTGATGTGATTAAATTAGTCCAGAAAAGTCAACCAAAAAGCTTTATTTTCGAGAATGTCAGTGGGTTGGCTAGTCCTCGCAATCAGGAGAATTTAGAATTAATTATCGATGAATTAACCAGCGGTGGTTATCAAGTTTACTGGCAGTTATTAAATGCCTACGATTTTGGTTTACCCCAGAATCGCGAGAGAGTTTTTATCGTAGGAATTAGAAAAGATATAGAAAACTATGATCGGTTTAAATTTCCTTTACCTTTGGGTATCCATCCGAAGGTTTTGGATATTTTAGAAGACATCAAGAATATTCAACCGGTTAAGAAAGTCAAGTTATCTGCGGATACTTTATTTAATGGTTTTGTTCCTCCATCGAGAACTCGTTTTCAAAAAGAAGATGAATTAAATGACTTTTTTATTTTTTCTGATTTAAGAAATGGCCACACAACTATTCATTCTTGGGATATTATCAAAACTACGGAACGACAAAAAAGTATCTGTTTAGCTTTGCTGAAATTAAGACGCAGTAAAAAGTATGGCGAAAAAGATGGTCATCCCGTGGCTTTTTCTACTTTTTTGGAAATTATACCCGATCTAAAAATCGAGGAACTAAATCAGTTAGTTTCTCTGGGGATTTGTTGGCAAACGCAGGAGGGTAAGTATGAATTTATTAACTCGAAAAATATGACAGGAATTAACGGCATTTATCGGATTATTTTACCGACGGCCGATATTATTCCTACCCTAACCGCTACGGGTGCTAAAGATTATATTGCTACTATTTCAATTACCGCTACTCATCCCCAAGAATACAAACAATTGTTTTTAAAGAAAATCTATAAACCCAAAAAATTTCGAGAAATTACTCCCCAAGATGCGCGTAAATTACAAGGATTCCCAGATAATTTTATCTATCATCAACAGTCAGCCATCGCTAAAAAACAATTCGGAAACGCTGTTCCTATAACTGTAGTGGAAGCAGTGGCTAGAAATTTACTAGAAATAATTCGTCCCGATTATTAGACCGCGGGATACTGACTCATATTAAAATATTTAAAGGCTTAAAAACCCAAGTTTTCGTTGTGGGGAGTCCGTCGTCAGAAGTCGGTCATCAATACCAAATTAGTTTATACTTCATCTTTATGAGAAAGTCTGTAAATTATCCTAATTGCTAAGGAGGTTAAAAACTGAGACATTTCCTAGTAAAAATCTAACTACTTTAAATTGAAAAAATGATCATGTTTAAACGATACGAAGCTGATGAGCAAGTTATATTTCATGGTGATTCTTTGCCGATTTTATCCAGTGAGATTGCCTCTAATTCTGTAGATCTAATTTTTCTCGATCCTCCCTATAATATAGGAAAGCATTTTGCCGATTTTTACGACAAATGGGAATCGGAAAATGATTATATAAATTGGGGAAATCAAATTCTTGATCAGTGTCTTCGTATCTTGAAACCCCAGGGAACATTATATGTTATGGCCAGCACTCAAGCAATGCCTTACTTTGATCTTTACTTAAGACAAAAAATGACGATTCTTAGTCGCATTATCTGGCATTATGATAGTTCAGGAGTACAAGCAACAAAATACTTTGGTTCTATGTATGAACCAATACTGCATTGTGTCAAAGATAAAAATAATTACACTTTTAATTCAAAGGATATTAAGATAGAAGCAAAAACTGGAGCAAAACGAAAACTAATTGATTATAGAAAAGCGATTCCCAGTCAATACAATACAGAGAAAGTACCGGGCAATGTCTGGTATTTCCCTAGGGTAAGATATCGCATGGATGAATACGAAAATCATCCCTCACAAAAACCTGAATCATTGCTAGAAAGAATTATTCTGGCCAGCACTGACAAGAGTGGAATTGTGCTTGATCCATTTGCAGGAACTTTTACAGCTGCAGCTGTAGCTAAACGCTTGGGAAGAATTTCTATTAGTATAGAATTGCAAGAGGAATATTTAAAAATTGGTCTTCGACGGGTTCTCGGATTGCAAGAATACAGGGAAGAAAAGTTACTACCTCCTCAAAAAAGCTATAGGAAGAAAAGCAAAAATGAACGGGAACATAATTTTGTGCAGGAGAGTATTTTCGATGTCGATAGTCAAGCATGAATTTACAAAGATAATTATTAAAATTATCGATAATTACTTTCCTAATCAGGGAAATAGCATTTTAAACTCTAGGGAATTATTGCAATATTTGAACATTAAAACTAGAGCCGCTAATCGAGGTTCTAAATCCCGAGCAGGATTGGCTAATCATTATGCTATTTATGTTTTAGTGGAAGACTATATTAATAATGAGTTTCATCTTAAGGATGGATACGACGAGTATCAAGGCGCTCAGTATATCAGACTTTTTCGCAGGCAAAGGCAGCTTCCTTTTGGCAATAAATTACAAAATCATGCCCTCAATCATCGATTAAATGAGGAATTTAAAAAATATTTTCCCACTTTATCTTATCTACCGGTAATTAGAGATATTAAAACCAATAGATACTGGATTAATGAGAATCTAATTAAGGTTTCTCTAGAGGGTAATCAAGTTAATATTGCGCCGATCATTATAGATATAATTGATGCCTATGTGCAAACAAGACAAAAAGCATTTAATCAATTTATCAGCTATTGTCAACAGATGATTGATATTCAACAGCAAGACCCCCAGAGAGCCATTGAATTTATTCGGAGTTTACTGAGATCCAACATTGATGCTAGAGTTTTTGAGATTGTCAGTTATGCAATTCTTAAAGAGTATTATGGGGAACAGAAAATATATTGGGGATGGTCGCCCGATCGGTTAAACTCTGAATACTTACTTTTATATAAAACTGGTCGAACAAATGCCAATGATGGGGGGATAGATTTTGTCATGAAACCCCTAGGACGATTTTTTCAAGTTACGGAAACGATAGCTGCTGATAAATATTTTTTAGATATTGATAAAGTGCAAAAATATCCCATTACTTTTGTGGTTAAAACTGAGCAGACTTGCGAGGAAATTTTAGAAAAAGTTGCGGAGCAAGCTAAGATAAGATACAAGATCAGGGCAATTGTCGAAAGATATCTAGAATCTGTAGAGGAAGTGATCAATATTCCCGAATTAATCAACCGTTTTGAGCGGGTTTTAGCTCAAGGTAAAGGAGGAGCGGTAATTGCAGAAATGGTTTTACAGAGCCGGATTGAGTTTAACCTAGAATCAGAGCCATAAAGATATCTAACTCCCCACTTAAACTAGAATAGAAAGATAGGAAAGCGATCGAAATTAGAATGACGACCGAAATTGAAAAAGAACTAGAAACCAGCGAAGCTGTCTTGGAAAAACGGCGAAATTTTGCCATTATCTCCCACCCTGACGCAGGAAAGACCACCCTGACCGAAAAACTGTTACTATACGGGGGTGCAATCCATCAAGCGGGTGCAGTCAAAGCAAGACGCGACCAACGCAAAGCCACCTCCGACTGGATGGAAATGGAAAAACAACGGGGAATTTCGATTACTTCCACGGTTTTACAGTTCGATTATCGTGATTTTCAGATTAATCTCCTCGATACTCCCGGCCACCAAGATTTTAGCGAAGATACCTATCGTACCCTAGCCGCTGCCGATAATGCGGTGATGTTAATCGACGCGGCCAAAGGTTTGGAACCCCAAACCAGAAAACTCTTTGAAGTGTGCAAACTGCGACAGTTACCCATCTTTACCTTTGTTAACAAAATGGATCGCCCCGGCCGCGAACCTCTGGATTTATTGGACGAAATCGAGCGAGAATTAGGATTACAGACCTATCCCGTCAATTGGCCGATCGGAATTGGCGATCGCTTTCGGGGAGTCTTCGATCGGGCTACCCAGACCATACACCTGTTTGAACGTCGCTCCCACGGCTCTCAGGAGGCGCAGGAAACCGTGATCGAGCTTGGCGACCCCAAAATTGAGGATTATCTCGAAAAAGACCTGTATTACCAGTTAAAAGAGGATATAGAACTGCTCTCGGAATTGGGCACCCAATTGGATTTGCCAGCAGTCCACGCAGGAGAAATGACCCCGATCTTTTTTGGTAGCGCCATGACCAATTTTGGGGTGAAATTATTCCTAGAATCCTTCCTCGACTATGGATTACCCCCCAGAGGACGCAATTCCTCCCTCGGTGTCCTTGATCCCACCTATCCCGATTTCACCGGTTTTGTCTTCAAACTGCAAGCAAACATGGATCCCAAACATCGCGACCGGGTGGCCTTTGTGCGGGTATGTACGGGGAAATTCGAGAAGGATATGGTAGTAAACCACGCTAGAACCGGTAAAACTATCCGTTTATCCCGTCCTCAGAAACTTTTTGCCCAAGATCGGGCAGTTATAGAAGAAGCTTATCCCGGAGATGTGATCGGATTGAATAACCCCGGGGTCTTTGCGATCGGTGATACGATTTATATGGGTAAAAAGCTCGAATACGAAGGGATTCCCTGTTTTTCTCCGGAATTATTCGCCTATCTCAGAAATCCTAACCCTTCCAAGTTCAAACAGTTTCAAAAAGGAGTCTCGGAATTACAGGAAGAAGGGGCCGTACAGATATTATCCTCGATCGATGAATTTAAACGCGACCCGATTTTAGCCGCTGTCGGTCAATTACAGTTTGAAGTGGTGCAATTCCGTCTTTTAAGCGAGTACGGAGCCGAAACTACCCTCGAACCCCTAGCCTATAGTTTAGCCCGTTGGGTAGCCGGGGGTTGGGCCGCTTTAGAAAAAGCCGGTAAACTCTTTAATACTCTAACTGTCAAAGATTACTGGGGTCGTCCTGTCTTATTATTCAAAAATGAGTGGAATTTACAGCAAGTGAAAGAAGATCATCCCTCTTTGCAATTAAACTCGATCGCACCGGTAGGATCAGGAGTAGAACCGCAATCCTAACCATTAATCCCCCAAGACAATTGCCGAACTGGTCAGGACAAGATGGCGACCCCCCAGACAACTAGACTAAAGTAGAAGTGGTCAGAAAGTCTCGATCTTTCCTAACACTTCGGATGTCTCAAAGCACTATCGTTGACGAGTCCCTCACCATTAGAAAAAGTCCTGCTGTCAATTCCCGAATTAATCCCTGTTTAATTCGCTTTTGTTATTTTCTGGGAAATTATCTAGTTTTACCGGCTTTTTTCAGCAAAATAACCGTCACAGGACAGGAAAATATTCCCCTAACGGGGGGTGTCATCCTTGCACCTACCCATCGTTCTCGTTGGGATGCGCTGATTTTACCCTACGCGGTGGGACGCTTAGTTAGTAGACGCGATTTGCGCTTTATGGTTTCCGCTAACGAGATGAAAGGGGTACAAGGTTGGTTTATCCGACGTTTGGGGGGTTTTCCTGTCAATACCGATCACCCCGGTATGGGTAGTCTGGTCCATAGCGTCGAACTGTTGGCTGCGGGGGAAATGGTGGCGATTTTTCCGGAAGGGGGTATCTGTCGCGATCGAGTGGTTCATCCTCTTAAACCGGGGGTAGCGCGGATTGCGTTGGAAGTTAAGACGATGAAATCCGATGCAGATATAAAGATTTTACCAGTAAGCATTAGTTATAATCAGCCTTACCCCGGATGGGGAAGCGAAGCGACTGTAAACATCGGTCAAGGGATTAATGTGCTTGATTATCAACAAAATTCGCTAAAACGGGAAACTGTCCGCTTAACTAAAACCTTGAGCGATCGCTTAAAACTTCTCCACGAGGATCAATCACCTTAATCAGCTGTTGACTATCTACCCCATGAGTAGGATTTCGGGGACGTAGTTAGGGTTTGCTGAATAAATCTAAAAACCTTATCCAACAAGGTTTTTAGACTTTTTTTCCCTCAAAAAGTGCCGACCCTTGGAGTGATTGGGGGGAAAATTCAGGGACTTTTTCCCTGAAAATTAGGTAATTGACCAC
>NZ_JADBSA010000088.1:0-4351 GCF_020246945.1 Microcystis sp. M113S1
GGACAAGCTTTTCTGAACGCAACCCCCTAAGCCGAGTTTTCAAGGTGCTGTCCGCCCACTTGGTTTTCGAGACGGTCTTTTTAATTCTAACGTAAAGCCAACCTAGAACGGCGGGGTTTCCCACCCAAAATTTTCGATGAACCAGCCTCAAGAGCGAGAACCTTTTGCCAGTTTAGTTTTATATCATCTCTTTAAATGGTCGATCGTTAGCCCAACCCTACACGGCTATTTTCGCGGTCGCGTTTACGGAGTGGAAAATGTCCCCCGGCGTCATCCTCTGATTATCGTCTGCAATCACGCCAGTTACTTCGATCCACCCCTATTATCCTGTGCCGTGCGTCGTCCCGTAGCTTATATGGCTAAAGAAGAATTATTTACCATCCCGATTTTAAAACAGGCGATCGCTCTTTATGGGGCCTATCCCGTCAAACGCGGCAGTGGTGATCGCGGGGCAATTCGGGCGGCGATGGGAGCATTAGCGGCGGGCTGGGCAGTGGGAGTGTTTCTGGAGGGAACCCGCACTGAGGACGGATTGATCCATCAACCAAAACTAGGCGCGGCGATGATTGCCGCTAAAGCGGGAGTTCCTCTGTTACCCGTCAGTTTGTGGGGGACAGAAAAGATTTTTCAAAAAGGTTCTTCTTTTCCCCATAGTATCCCCTTAACTATTCGCATCGGGGAAGTGCTGCCGCCACCGATTTCTAACAAAAGAGAAGCTTTACAGGCAGTTACCGAGCGCTGTGCCGAAATTATTAACGGATTACACGCCCTCGGACGCTAAATCGACCTTTTAAACAGGATTTAGTCTTAGATTTCTTTCCCCTACACTTTGAAGTGGGGAATGTGGGTTAAAATTGGCATAACTCGACCATCGCCTCGACCATGTTCTTTTTTGTCCTCGGCTTCAATCTAGGCCTAACTTTATTTAATTGCTTTCTAGTCTGGAAATTGTGGCAATTGCGGCGGATTTTAGGGCGAGTGACCAAAATTTTAAACCGGGTGGAACGACGTTTACACCACATTTTTTACCCCGCTCCGGAACATATTATCATCGCCGGAGCGAAAAGCTATTATCTCAGACAAAACTATCAACGTCTCTGGGGACAGATACAGATACTGCAATCCCTATTCTTGACCTTCTCCCTGATTATCCGTTACTGGCAGCGTCAACCCCGTCAACGCCGTCGCCTGTGGTCGCTACAATTGAGCAAAATCTCTAGCAATCAAGCAGCTGACAGCAATCACCAGCCAAAGTAATACACAAGTACGAGTTAAATTCAAAGCCTGTTCGACGGTTTTGACGGTAATCGGGTTGAGGTTATCGCCCAATAAAGGTTTTTCCACAATCTGGCCCCGATATTGATTTTTACCCCCCAATTGCACCCCCAAAATCGCCCCATAGACGCATTCACTCCAACCAGAATTAGGACTAGGATCCCGACGGGCATCGCGCCAACAAATGCTTAAAACCCGCTCCGGCTGGCCCGAAATTAGGGCGAGAGTTAATACCGTCAAACGACAAGGTAGCCATGTCAAAACATCCTCGCTTTTGGCACTAAACCAACCAATATGGGTGTAGGGTGGCCGACGATAGCCAATCATCGAATCGAGGGTACTAGCGGCTTTATAAGCGCAAGCGAGGGGAACTGGCCCCACCCCCAGAAAAGCACCGAGAAGGGCATAAAAAAGCGGCGCGGTAACTCCATCCACACCATTTTCACTGACGGTTTCTAATAGGGCGCGGAGGATTTCTTCCCGGCCGAGATTATCTGTGTCGCGACCAACGTATAAACTTAGTTGGCAACGAGCTAAGGTGATATTTTCCGCTTGTAAAGGTGCAATGACTGTTTCGGCAGCCCTGCGTAAACTTCTGCCGGCTAAACAACTAGCTAGGAGAATCATTTGTACTAGGTAACTCAGGAGCAAATTGACCTGACCTAACCATTGGATTCCTAGCCAAGTTAAGACCCCAGCCAAGATAATTAAACCTAGTCCCAGAATTATGCCCGCTAAACGTTGGCGAATTTTTTCCTGCGTCCAATTAAGGATAACTTTTGTGGCAACGGCAATAATCGCCCCCATCACCTGCACTGGATGAATCCATCCCCAAGGATCGCCGATCAGATAATCTAAAACTGCCCCTAATACCAAAATGATCGCCGTTGCCGCTTCCTTCACAATTACTCCCTTTTCCCATCGATATCCCGAATTTTCTCAATATTCTCTTCCCAGTTAGCCCCATCAAAGAACTGGATCTGAAAATCTTCTAAGACATTGCCCTCCAAACAGCGCAGGTTTATATCTATAGCGTCAGGATGGGAGCGGGGACGATAGAAAGGATGAATACCACAAACACGACAAAAATAATGTTGGGCTGTGTGGGTATTAAATGTATAGGTACTTAAGAAATCTTCACCGCTTAGGAGGGTAAATTGTGCTGAAGGAACAATCAGATGCAGAAAGCCTTTTTTCTGACAAATCGAACAATTACAGTCTAGAGCTTGCTCATGCTCGATCGCCACTTGAAAACGGATCGCTCCACAGTGACAACCCCCCCAATAAATCTTTGCTTGTGTTGTTGCTGTCATAACTTCTAAACTACTAAACAATAAAGCTGGTTTCCTCTCCCCTAGCGGCGATCCAGCTACGGGCATCGTAGTATAAATCGGCTAAGGTAATCTTCCCTAGGGCTTCTTTTAATTTCTCGTGTAGGTGTTTCCAGATAGTAAATGTCACCCAATCTTCTGCCTGTTCGTCCTTGGGATGATAGCCTGATAATGGCTCGATCGTCTCTCCCACTGCCTCCAAAATTTGCCCCAACGAGATACGATTTGCCGGCCTGGCCAATTGATAACCCCCTTGCGCTCCCCGAAAGGAGCGAACTAACCCCGCTCGTCGCATTTCTATCAGCAATTTCTCTAGATAAGCGGCCGGGATATCTTGACGCAGGGCGATCGATTTTACCGATACGGGAGTTCCCCTCGGTTGTAAACTAAGATCCAGCAAGGCTTTAACACTATAGTGACCCCTAGTTGTTAGCTTCATTATCCCTCATTTTTACCTCTTGATCTCTATCCTACCCCCTGCTCTCATTGATGACAGAAAGACTAACCTCCCTTACCTCAGCATCTCGATCAACATTGATAAATTCTGTTAAGATTTCGATCAAGAGATCCAGTGTAATCACTTACAATCAATTTCCTCAAGCAAGTGATAATTTTTAGTTTATACCGTGTAAGATGAGTGTAGAGAGCAATCGTAACCCGATTGTTTCTGGTCAGGGGAAGCAATTCTCCTTGACTAGCCTTGATGACCCTAACCTTTACTTATCTGCTGCGAACTTAAATGAACCAAACCACCAATCCAGAACCCCTGACTGGCCTCGAACTAATTGAGAAAGTTAAACAGCTAGGCAACCTCAGCAAAGAGGAAAAAGCCCGGGAATGCGGCTACTACACCATGACAAAAAATGGTATTGAACGCGTTAATATGATGAAATTTCTCAATGCTCTAATCGATGCCGAGGGAATTGACTTAGATAGCAGTGCCAATGGCCACGGACGAGGTGGGCGCTCGGCCAGCTACCGGATCAGTGTCCAATCCAATAATAATCTCCTAATCGGTTCGGCCTACACCAAAAAAATGGGACTCAAACCGGGAGATGAATTTGAAATTACTTTGGGGAGAAAACATATTCATCTCAAGCAAGTTGGCGCCAACGACGACGACGAATAGCAATAATTAAGGAGAGAGCCGTTTAACTCTCTCCTTGCTATGAGATAAGCTCTTGTCCATTGAAACTGGGTATTTTATCCTCAATCAGTCTTTAAGCATCTAGATCAAAGACTCCGTTCGATATGTCTGGTTAATTTTGTCCTATTAACCGCGTGTAATATACCTCTCCAGAAATCAGGCTAGAAGACTGATCCACCCAGCTAAAATCTTCATTATTGGAGATGTCTAATGCAGCGACTAGAAAAACTGGCATCTCCTGGGGTGCTAATTAGGAATTCTCCGCTTCTTTGGAGACAATCCAGAAAGCGTGGATAATGCCGGGGACATAACCGATTAAAGTTAAGATGATGTTATTGACATCCTCGCCGCCGTAAAACGGACGGCGATTCCTCACCACGCCACTTTTTTAGAATGGTCGCTGAATGGGGTTGACGCTTCACGGGATGCTGCTTCTTTAACAGAAGTCTTACGCTTTCCTCCACGTCCGTTTTCAGTGTCCGAATGCCCTCCGGCCACTTTGAACAAGTCGAAAAAATCTCATGTTCAACCTTATTTCCTAGAAAGTTTTACTCGTTCAAGGCCGAATTTGAAGTCTTTTCTGAACGAAACCCCTTAC
>NZ_JADBSA010000089.1:0-5751 GCF_020246945.1 Microcystis sp. M113S1
GGTAAAACCCCACCCCCCACCCCCCCCACCCCCCCCCCCAACCCCCAACCCCCAACCCCCAACCCCCAACCCCCAACCCCCACCGAAAAACTTTTTCAGCAGACCCTATTTAATTCCACCCACTTACAGCCTTTCTCCCGCAGTTCCGGCGTTCCCCAAAACCAGTGACTGTTAGAGGGAAAGCTTTGTCCTATAATAAAATTAAGACCTTATAGAAACTCCTTTTTTAGCAATAAAAGAGTAGCAATGTCAGTATAGTCAGCGATTAGAGAGGGGTGTGTGTTGTTTAGAAAAATAGGGAAACAGACTCAAGAACCGCGTCGTATTATTATCGGAGATGTGCATGGCAGTTTTCAGACACTTTTGCGACTATTAAACCGAGTTGCTCCCGATAGTGAGGATGAGGTTTATTTTCTGGGAGATTTAATCGATCGAGGACAGCAGAGCTTGGAAGTGGTGGATTTTGTCATCAAAAATAACTACCAATGTCTCCTAGGAAATCATGAATATATGCTCTTAAAAGCTCTGACGGGAAAAGAAGTTCCTGAAAGATGGTTCAACGGCTGGATCGAGAGTGGTGGGGCGGCGACACTACTAAGTTATAATAACAATATACCCGCCGAGCATATCAATTGGTTCCAATCCCTACCCGCTTATTTAGACCTAGGAGATATTTGGTTAGTTCACGCGGGAGTACACCCAGAATATCCCCTTGAACAGCAAACAAACGAGCAGTTTTGTTGGATTAGAAATGAATTTCATACCATGACCCAACCCTATTTCAAGGATAAACTAATTATCACAGGTCATACTTTAACCTTTACCTTTCCCGATGTCAAACCGGGACAACTAGCTCGCGGCAGCGGTTGGCTAGACATTGAAACTGGGGTTTATCATCCTCAAAGTGGTTGGTTAACTGCTTTAGATTGGACAAATCAATTAGTTTATCAAGTGCAGTCTCAAAATAAAAATTGTCGCACGATCCCTTTAGAAAAAGCCGTGGTTAATCTAGACATTGACAAGATTTCTCGCTACTCTTCCCAGCAAAGCTCATCTAAATCGCTGAATATTTAATGGTGATCGGAAAAGAGAAGCGATAAAATCGGAAGGATCGGTTAAAATAGTTGATAATCTGATTAATACTCTTTGCTAATGACCCTTGCACTCTTATACCAAGCCTTCATCGAAACAATTCAACATCCTGACCCTGAGATAAATCTAGCTCGGGCAGCCCTACAAATAGCCAATTTTGAATATCCGCGCCTCAATATTGATCACTATTTAAATAGAATAAATTTAATGGCTGAGGAGGTAAAAAAACGTTTACCCGATAGATTATATCCTTTAAAAATAGTCAAGATTATCAATCAATATTTGTTTGAAGATTTACAATTTACTGGTAATACCCAAGAATACTATGACCCCCGCAATAGCTACTTAAATGACGTAATTGATCGCCGCACGGGTATTCCGCTCACTCTCTCGATCATCTATTTAGAGATTGCCAAACAGATCGATTTTCCCATGGTAGGAATTGGTATGCCGGGTCATTTTATTATCCGTCCCGATTTCGAGGAAGTGGAAATTTTTGTCGATCCCTTTCACGGTGGTGAAATCTTATTTAAACAGGACTGTCAAGAAAGATTAAGTCAAGTTTATCAACAGCCAGTTAAATTAGAAGAACATTTTCTCAATATTGCTACCAATCAGCAAATTTTATTACGTTTGTTGACTAATTTAAAATATATTTACCTGAATCGTCAACAATGGTCTCAGACAATTCGGACAATAGAGCTGCTACTTTTGCTCATTCCTAATCATCCCCTAGAGCTGCGCGATCGAGGTTTAGTTTACTATCAAATTGGACAATTTAGCCGAGCGCAACAGGATTTAGGCTTCTATCTCGCTCTCCTACCCAACGCTCAAGATGCGGAATCCATTCGGCAATTATTGCAAAAAATTAACTCTTAAGTCGACTGATTACTGATTACTGTTCACTGAAAAATCCCCCAACCCTTTACTGATAAATGATAACTAAGATGACTATTAGTCCTTCTGTCACCACGAAAAAACTCAAAATTGGTCAACTGCGAAAAGTCCATCATATCGCTTTCAACGTCAAAGATATGGAGGCTTCTCGTCATTTTTATGGGGAAATTTTAGGCTTAGAGGAATTAGTGGGGGAAAAAATTCCCAGTACCTTAAAAGAATTAGTTGCCCAGGGAAAAGTGGCCAATTTTATCACCCCCGATGGTACAGTAATTGACCTATTTTGGGAACCAGATTTAAACCCCCCCGACGACAATGCCGAAATCGCTTTTACCCGTGCCAACCATTTAGCCTTCGATATTGCTCCCGAATGCTTCGATTTTGCCCTAGAAGTGCTACAAAGTCAGGGAATTACTATTGCTAGTGGACCCGTGACCCGTCCGACTGGGAGGGGGGTTTACTTCTACGATCCCGATGGCTTTATCGTCGAAATTCGCTGTGATCCCGCATCTTAACGACTCAGAGGACGAAAACTGCGACTAAAAACCAGAAAAGTTAGGATAATCGCTAATATAATCGCCGTTATCGCAATTAGAGGCAGAGAGACCTGTTTAACAGCGATCGCCAAGAAAGCCCAGATAAACACCCCGATAAAAGCCCGATCTTTTCGGTTTAAACCGACTAAAATCGCGATTATTGCCCCGATAACCATGATTATCATCGTCCAGATACTAGGAGCAATTCCCCAACCGTTCCAGTTGGTCCAATCTAGCACCGAAGCGACGTTGACAATCGTGGCTACGGTAATCCAAGCGAAATAGATACTAATAGGAGCATTAACTAATAAACCCTGTTTACGATTGACAATAAAGCGATTAATTTCTAAGCGGAGATAAAGCCGGATGAGAGGAATTAAAATGCCTAGCATTGCCAGTAAAGACAGGATAAAAAAACGGGATTGAAAGAGAATTACCCAGAGAATCTGACAAGCACTAGCGATGGCTAATTCGTAGCCTAACCGACGCAAACGCGGTTCAGTTTTATTGAAAGCCAAAGCTTGGTAAATTCCCAGACTAATTAAACCCAGATAGATTAATCCCCAGATAGCAAAAGCATAATTAGCGGGAATAATTAAGACATCTTGAAAAACTGTATTCGAGATAGCCCCGATATTTTCGCCGTTGAGAGGGAAAATATTAGCGAAAATATTGGTGATAAAAGCCCCTAGAATAGCAAATAAATTTAGTTCTTGTCGGAGACGATCTCGATCAAAATTCATAGGTCAATCAAAGATGGAAAACATCATTTCGCCCTGAGCGGCCAATTGCCCATCGACTCTTGCTTCCCCTTGCATTTTAGCAATTTTATTCATCTTGAAGGATAATAATTCCACCGTCATGATTAATTGATCCCCTGGCACCACAGGACGACGAAAACGGGTTTTATCAATGCCAGCGAAGGCAAAAAATTTTCCTTTCATCCCGGGTAATTGGGTCAAAATCACTCCCCCCACTTGGGCCATGGATTCAACAATTAACACCCCCGGCATCAAGGGACGATTGGGAATATGACCGGGAAAAAAAGGCTCGTTGATCGTGACATTTTTTAGGCCAACGGCCTTTTGACCGGGTACATAGTCAATAATACGATCGACTAGGGCAAAGGGATAACGATGGGGCAGTAGTTGGCGAATTTCCTCGACGGTAAAGGTAGTTTTTATGACTGGTTCCAACTCGGTTAAGGCTTCGGTCACGATGGTCATGCAAGTCAAAAATTACAAGTGAGATTAGACATTATCTCATAATCAGTTATCAGTTATCAGTTATCAGTTATCAGTTTACTGTTTACTGTTTACTGGAAATGGCTGACAGCCTTTTTAATTGGGCATTTCAGTTAAACGAGCATTTTGATAATAATGGCTGAGAATGCGGTCATAAGTCACCCCTTGGTCAGCGAGGGAAAAAGCACCCCATTGACTTAAACCGATCCCATGACCGAAACCGCGACCATTAATGGCAAAAGTACCGTTATTAGCTGAAATCGTGAATAGGGTACTACGCAGCTCCAGTATTTGCCGTAATTGGGTATCAGAGATTAATTTAGAGCCTTGATCGCCCACTACGCGCATTCTAATCACTCGTCCGTGGGGAGTGGTCCTTTCGGGAGATAGCGATCGCACGCGACCAACACCACCGATTAAACGGCCTAATTCCCTGGCACTAAAGTTTTTTGACCATTGAAATACTGGTGCGACCTGATCGTAATCGACGACACCGCGCAGGTAGGGTAAGGGGGAATTCCAAACATCCTCGACATTTTCCGTATGGCCTCCGGAGGAGGAGTGAAACACCGCTAGAATCGGTTTGCCGTTGAAGCTCATAATTTGTCCGGCGGTGGCATTAACCGCCTCGTGGGTGCTAGTAAACTCGCTTTCTAGACCCTTATAAACTTGGGTGCGGGTGGTAGTATCGAGATCGTAGATGCGATTGCCGGAAGTATTCATTTGGTAGAGAGCATAGGTGCGCGCCGCCACAGATTGGGCTTTTAAGGCCTCTTGCGGCCAGGAGGGAATCGCTTCCGCACCGACGACACTATAGAGATATTCCTCTAAATCGACTAAATTTAGGGCTGTCACCCCAGAACCTTGCCGAATGAGCCTTGTACGTCCTCGATACCAGCGATCATTAATCCAGACGTAACCATCATTCCCTGGTTCGATGATCAATTGACTGGCCTGCCAATCGGCCAAACCCACCGCTTTTCCTCTGGGATTAGCATTGAGGGCATTCATGGCGGTCAATTCTCCTAAGACTCTGCCGGCCCCATCTTTCACCACAGCATCGGTGGAACTGCCCACGGAGACGGCACTAACACCTTTACTGATGGCAATGCGTAATTCGACAGCAGCCTGGACTGGGGCGATAATCAAAGCCCAAAAAACTAGGACGAGCCAGCTATGGGCAGGCAGGCGCTGCAGGTAACTACCCAGCAGCCTTGCTGTGTGTTTATTGGTCATGGGGATCGAACTCCTCACACAATCGATCGATAATCAATTTTACCCAGACTGGGACTTTTTTGCTACTCCGGTTCGGAAAAATTTTTCCCCTGTCACTTTTTCCCGATTGTCTGACAATTTTTCTGTCCTCTGACCCCCTGAATCGGCAAATTGCTTTATTTTGTCCGATTAATCGGGATTTATTCGGGTTAGTCGATTATTTTAATTAGTCGGGCAAAATTAATTTTCTAGGTTTGAGTGGACAATCGCCAATTCTTGCCGCCAAACTAGCAGGGATTTCTCCCAAGCTAGTTCCCATTTTTGCGCTAAAAAAGGTCGAGTATTTTTGCCCAAATTATAGGCGATGACAATCTCTTCCCAGAGAGAGGCTAAGGAAAGTGGCGAAGAAAATAAAGCTCCGAATAATCCCCCTAAAAGTAGGACAAGAGCTAGAGGGCGACGAGTTTGACTTAATTCAAAAGCTTTCAGTTGCAATTCTCCCGTCACATCGACACCAAAACCCGTGACTATATGCCAGATATCGTGAGTTTGTCGTAGGCGAAGCAGCAGATAATCTATGTCGGAATTGACCTGAATAAACCGATAAAAATTAGGATCAAAATTGAGACTAATTAGGGTCTGCTGAATAAATCTAAAAACCTTGTTGGGTAAGACTTTTAGACTTTTTGTCAATCAAAAAGTACCAGGCATGGGAGTGATCAGGGGGAAAATTCAGGTACTTTTTCCCTGAAAATTAGGTAGTTGAC
>NZ_JADBSA010000009.1:0-10920 GCF_020246945.1 Microcystis sp. M113S1
ACCTTATCCAACAAGGTTTTTAGACTTTTTTTCCCTCAAAAAGTGCCGACCCTTGGAGTGATTGGGGGGAAAATTCAGGGACTTTTTCCCTGAAAATTAGGTAATTGACCACCTGAAAATGGGTAAAACCCCACACCCCAACCCCCAACCCCCAACCCCCACCGAAAAACTTTTTCAGCAGACCCTACTTAACATTATTCACTGAAACCTCAAATCTGATAACTGATAACTGAAAAAGAATCGGGTAGGTTTATATAAACCCGCCCGATTTTGCTTTAATTTGATTTGGTTTGGTTTAAACCGAGACTAAACCGCCTGCGGCCTGGTATCTAGCGCGAGCTTTGCGCCATGATTGTTGCGCTTGGATAGTTTTGCGACGGTCATCCCCTTTACTGACTTCATCGAGACGGGTTTGGGCCTGTTCGTATTCGGCGCGAGCTTTGTCTTTATCGATTTTTGAGCCTAATTCCGCCCCATTAACGAGGACTTTGATCTCATTATTTTCGACTTCGGCAAAACCGCCCAAAACTGCGATATTTTCCCAGTCTTTCCCCGGTCGAATTCGCATTACGCCAATATTCAGGGCAGTTAATAAAGGAGCGTGACCGCTAAGAATACCTAATTGTCCCGTGGAACTGGGTAGGATTACTTCTTCGGCCACGTTATCCCAGACAATGCGATCGGGTGTAATAACCCGTACTGTAATGCTCATGGGTGATAATAACGATAATTTTGGCAGATTTCTGGGTTTAGTAACCGCTAAACGCGGTTACTACTGACTTTTAATTAGCCTTTTTTGAGTTTTTCGCCTTTAGCGATCGCTTCATCGATATTGCCGACCATATAGAACGCTTGTTCGGGTAAGCTATCGAGTTCACCTTTGAGGATCATCTGGAAGCCTTTGATCGTATCAGCGAGGGTAACGTATTTACCCGGAGAACCGGTGAACACTTCGGCCACGAAGAAAGGTTGCGAGAGGAAACGCTCAATTTTGCGAGCGCGGTCAACGATGAGACGATCTTCTTCCGACAATTCGTCTAAACCGAGAATAGCGATGATGTCCTGTAACTCTTTATAGCGTTGCAGGGTAGATTGGACGGCGCGAGCGGTGCCGTAGTGTTCATCACCGACGATATCGGCCTGTAGCATGGTGCTGGTGGAACCGAGGGGATCTACTGCCGGATAGATACCTTTGGAAGCCAGACCACGGGATAGTACAGTTGTTCCGTCCAAGTGAGCGAAGGTAGTAGCGGGAGCGGGGTCAGTCAAGTCATCCGCGGGTACATAGACTGCTTGGATGGAAGTGATCGATCCTTCTTTGGTGGAGGTAATCCGCTCTTGCAGGTCGCCTACGTCAGTGCCGAGGGTGGGTTGGTATCCTACCGCAGAAGGCATCCGACCGAGGAGCGCCGATACTTCCGAACCAGCTTGCACGAAACGGAAGATATTATCAATAAATAAGAGTACGTCTTGCTTGTTGACATCGCGGAAGTATTCGGCCATGGTCAAAGCGGAGAGACCGACGCGCATTCTCGCTCCGGGGGGTTCGTTCATCTGACCGTAAACGAGGGCGATTTTCGATTCTTCGGGGTTATCAGCGTTGATTACCTTCGATTCGATCATCTCGTTGTAGAGGTCGTTTCCTTCGCGGGTTCTTTCACCCACACCGCCAAAAACCGAGACACCACCGTGTTGAATGGCGATATTGTTGATTAATTCCATCATAATGACGGTTTTGCCCACACCAGCACCCCCAAAGAGGCCGATTTTGCCCCCTTGACGGTAGGGGGTGAGCAGGTCAATTACCTTGATACCAGTTTCAAAAACCGTCGGTGTTACTTCAAGGTCAACTAATTTGGGAGCGGGACGGTGAATAGGAGAGGTTTCGATGACGTTAACCGGTCCTTTTTCGTCCACGGGTTCACCAAGAACGTTAAAAATCCGACCGAGGGTGCATTTACCCACGGGAACGCTAATCGCTGCGCCAGTATCGACGATATCCATACCGCGCACTAAACCATCGGTGGTACTCATGGCAACGGCGCGCACTTGGTTGTCACCGAGTAACTGTTGTACTTCACAAGTAACGGATAAATTTTGACCGGCGGAGTTGGTTCCTTTTACGGTTAAGGCATTATAAATACGGGGCAGGTTGCCACTGGGAAATTCGGCATCGATGACAGGACCGATGATCTGGACGATTTTACCAACGTTAGTTTCTGTTGTCGCTACCATTGTTTATGTCTACTCTGGGTTTTAGCTGATAACTCCCACAAGGGGAAAGTCTTAATTTTTTGTAAAATTAGCCAATACTCAGCTTATCACGCTAGGGGATCAGATCAGTTATCAGTTATCAGTCACCAGTGATCAG
The DNA here is from genome assembly GCF_020246945.1 of Microcystis sp. M113S1. NCBI lineage: Bacteria > Bacillati > Cyanobacteriota > Cyanophyceae > Chroococcales > Microcystaceae > Microcystis > Microcystis sp. M113S1. The sequence continues at coordinate 2,372 of NZ_JADBSA010000009.1, forward strand.
ATTTGAGTTTTCCGTGGACAGTCTGATCGCTGATTCGGTATTAAATGGCAATTTTCTGCTTACTGGTTACTGATCACCGATAAAAAGTAAGGCAGGCCTTAGCCTACCTTAAAACAAAGCGAGGTTGATCAACTTTGAGGATGCCGATGCAGTGGATGGAATTGGTCTATTACCATATATTGTCGATTATAGCAAGGGTTTTGCTGGTTGCATAGATTCAATTAACAAATGATCTTAAGCTTGACCATAGATTTTAGTCTATGTCTTGAGCCACAAGAACTATCTCCTGTCAAACTGGGTTTCAACCTGAACCTCAGTTCGGGATTAGTCAAAATTCTGAATGTTCTCCTAGCTGATAAACCCTATTCTTTCGTGGAACTGATGGCAAAATCTCTTTAACCGTAACTAACCTTCATTCGGTAAAGATTTTCCTCCTCTTGATCGCCTCGGATAATTGTGCTGTAAGATATATTCAGTTTAAATTGTTTAGGCTCGCAATCGTAGATGAGAATAAATTTCGGTAGCTTTTGCGGCAATCTCAGGAAATTAACGGTTAACTATATGAATTCTGCTAAAATTATCGCTATTATCACGGGAGCAATTTCGATTTTAATCGCCGTTGCCTATTTAATCCTAGTCCAGATTCTCGACTTTCGTAGCGAGATGATTCCCGCTCCCCTAGAAGTTATTTTTCCTGGATGATAAAAATCGGGGTTGAAACATTTTCAACCCCAGAAAAAGCAATTTTTGAGCCGATTAACCCACTGATTGTAATACTAAATCCGGTTATTAAAAACTGATTATTTATTGCCTATTGCCTGTAAAGTGGCGGGTTGCATCAAAAGAGTTCCTCTGCCCTTATTGCCGGGGTCGTCTTTGCCAAGCAACAACTAATTTAATTTCCTCATAACTATAATTATCTCCCAGATTTTCTTTGAGAGTTTTCAGGGATCGATCGCCCACTTTTTTGATCACTAAACGAATATATTCCTGTTTATTTTTAGAGACTAACTGATTAATATCAATTTCGTAACCCGCTTCCAGCAATTTAGCTAAATGTTCATAGATTGTTGAGACCTTTAAGCTTCTTTTGCGAGCGATTTCTTCCGCATTCAACCCATCTTGATAGTATTGGAGAGTGAGCAATTGAGTAGAGGGAAGACTATCCTGACAAAAATCATTAATTGCCGCTATAAATATATCCCCATACTGTTGTACCTTGCTTTGTACTACTCCAGAAATTTGACGAAACTCCCCTAAACTCCGGGGTTTTGATTGGGCCATCAAACGCAGACTAGAATCATGGAAAATAACGTAGGGAGGCACCCCTTGACTATCGGCAATTTTTTTCCGCAGTTGCCGCAAGCGATCGAATAATAAATCACTTTCCAGCGTATTGGGATTGTCGTCTCCCAAGATTTGACCGTTAGCTTTTTGGGGGACGGCAATAAATACGGAACGTTGTTTCCGCATCACTTCCCAACTGTGTTGATTAAGTTTCAAGATTCTAAAATCGTCTTCAGTTTCTACTAATAGATTTTGCTGGACAAGGGAACGACTTAAACGTTTCCACTCCTGCACAGTTTTATCTTTACCGATGCCATAAGTAGATAATAAATGATGTTGATATTGGATGATTCTTTCACCTTTTCCTCCCCTCAGTACGTTGATTATGTGCATCATACCGAATTTCTGTCCCGTCCGCGCCACACAGGATAAAAATTTTTGTGCTTCGATCGTCCAATCCTGGTTATTTGTACCATTCCGACAGTTATCACAGTTACCACAGTTACCCGCAAAACTTTCTCCAAAGTAACCTAGTACGCTCGATCTTCTACATTCAGTCCCTTCAGCATAATCTAACACCTGTCGCAATTGTTGACGAGCTTTCTGTTGTTGATTTTGCTCGGTTTTTTGGTTAATAAAATACTCAATTTTTCTGGCATCTGCAAAGCTAAAAAAGAGGGTACATTTAGCTGGTTCTCCGTCCCTACCCGCACGGCCAGATTCTTGATAATATCCCTCTAAATTGCGGGGTAAATCGTAATGAATGACAAAGCGCACATCGGGTTTATTAATCCCCATACCGAAGGCAATTGTTGCCACCATAATCTGCACATCATCCCGAATAAAACGGGTTTGATTTTTACTTCTTTCCCGATCCTCCATACCCGCGTGATAGGGTAGGGCATTAATACCATCTTTTTGTAACTGTTCTGCAACTTTATCGACGGTTTTGCGGCTGATACAGTAAACTATTCCTGCTCCTTTTTGTCCTTTAATATATTGATACAATTGCTGATAAGATTTACTGGTTTTAGGTTGAACTTCATAATAAAGATTAGGACGATTAAAACTAGCAATATGAATGGAAGTATCTCGCAATCCTAATTGTTGGATAATATCTTCTCTAACCTGTTGGGTAGCGGTGGCAGTTAAAGCCAGAATTGGCACGGAGGGAAAGCGTTGACGAACTTGTTTAATTTGTCGATATTCAGGGCGAAAATCATGACCCCAATCGGAGACACAGTGTGCCTCATCTACCGCTAAACAGGCTAAACCGAGGTAATTATCAATAACAGCTAAAAAGTCTAAAAAACTAGGCGATAATAATCTTTCTGGGGCGACATATAACAGTTTAATTTTTCCTTGCAGGATTAAAGATTCTCTTTCTCTGACTTGTTTAGCGTTTAAAGTGCTATTGAGAAATGTTGCCCCGATGCCATTATCAGCTAAGGCAGTTACTTGATCCTGCATTAAAGCAATTAGAGGAGAAACCACCACCGTCACCCCTTTTTTGATTAAAGCAGGCAGCTGAAAACAGAGAGATTTACCGCCTCCGGTAGGCATAATTACTAATAAATCCTGATTATTTAAAGCAGCCTCAATTATTTGGCGTTGATTCGGTCGAAATTGATCGTAGCCAAAGTGATATTTTAAGGCTTTTTCTAAAGAGTCAATTGCAGCCATTGAGCAAGGGGAAAAATATTTTTATAGTAGTTATTTTAAGGTTAGGGATTTAAGTAATTAGTAGTCAGTAATCAGCGATCGGTAAAAAGAAAGCTGATAGCCAAAACAACTGACTTTAAGATTGTCTCACCTGATCGGGAACACCAACAAAGGAGAGATTGGCTAATTTTTTCAGATTTTGACAGCGCAATAACTCGTTAAAATTGAGACTCGATCGCCCCTCAATTTCAGCTATAGTCTCAATAGCCGATAATAAACCCTTAGCGGCCTCGGTTTCCGTGTAACCGCGTCTAACGGCCACTTTTAGGGCCGCTTCATCTGCCTCTAATTCCCGTTGGGGGCTGCGTTTTTCTCGCCAAATCCGGTTAATTGCCAAGGCAGTTAAACCCCCTGCTACTGCCATACCGACGGCATCGGTTTGCAGGGTTTCCACGGTTAAACCGATCATACCAGCTAGAGCAATTACTCGATCGAGATCGGGTTTAAACCATTTTACTGCCGTTAAAACAGAGACGGCCCGTAACAAGACTAGATCCCGTTGGGATCTTGATAATTGCCGCCAGAGGTCAAAATTAATTTGAATTGGTCTGACCCCTCTTTGCCAAGGTAGGGGAAAATTAGTTTCGATTACCTTGGTGCTTTCGGGTTTGCTGACAATGCGCGTCATCATCCGTCCCGAAGCAGGCATGAGGTCTAGTAAATGACTAATCTCGTTGTCTTGGTTCATCGATCGCCAGCCAATAGTCTTCGATCATTGAGTATAATCGCTTTCTGAGCTAATATCTCTTTTCCGACAATTTTCTCAAAGTTGAGTTTTGTTAAGATAGAAAAAACGCCGGGGTTTGCCGACGGAAGGGACAAGGGGAGCAAAAATCGCTTCTCCCTACTCTGCTATACCTTTTCCACAGGATTTAGTATTCAATTTTGCACGATTAATTATAAGCTAACTAGGAGAATTTTTATGCCAAGTAAAATAAAAACTTGCCCCTTCACCTGAGCGGGATTCTATCCAAATTCTCTCTCCTTGATTATCAAGAATTTTTTTGACAATTGATAGACCTATGTCTGTATTTTCGGTTTGATCTCGCTCAAAAATTTTTCCTTGATATTCGGGGGCGATACCCGGTCTATTAACTGATAACTGATAACTGCTATAAACCACCCCAAACTAATCGGGCTGCCCAAAAGGGAATTAACAAAAATAAAGCGATAAAATCAGCCCATCTTAACTGTAATTGGTGCCAGCGCACTTGATGCTGATTGGGACTGGTAAAACCGCGAACCTCCATAGCGATCGCTATTTGTTCGGCGCGCAAAAGCAAATTATCTAGTAATTTTTCCACTACTGTTAACCAGACGTTTAAACTTCTTTTAATCCCTAATTTTTGCCAATCGATCGCCCTAGTTCGCACTGCCCTAGCTAGATTTTGGACTTCTTCTAAAACCAGAGGAATAAAGCGCAAAGAGAGGGTCAGAGTCAGAGAAATTTCTGTCACCGGCACATGAAATCGCCGTAAAGGACTCATTAAATTCTCTAAACCTTCGGTAATTTCTTCCGGGGCTGTCGTCAACAAAAAGAGATTAGTGCTATAAATTAAAGTAAAAACTAAGGTACTAATTCTCACTGCTAATTCCAAAGAACGTCGGGTAACAAATAAACGACCTCTATCCCATAAAACATACTGATAATCACTTGCTGGCGGTAAATTCAGCCCTTCATCGGGTAAACGCGGCTGAATACTCACCGCTAAACCATCGGGAGTGATAGCGGTAATCAGAAAGACGATAATCGCTAAAAATATCAGCCAGCCCATCTGTTGCCGCCAGACGCGGGGGGGAATAGGTGCCAGCAGGGTTAACAACATTAACAATCCCACCAAAGCTAAACGCCACCAAGCATTAGCTAATAAAGGTGCTGCTAAAAAAGTCATTAACCAGATAAATTTTACCCTGGCATCTAGTTGATGTAGTCGGGTAATCGGTTGATCGAGATAAAGACCGATGGGCAAACTTCGCAATAAATCCATAAATTAGACCTTGGTGGCTCTATTAACCGTTTTTTCCACTTCTCGCGCCGGTTTGCCGCGCCAGATTAAGCGGATCGGGGTTCCTTTAAAGCCCAACTGTTGCCGGAATTGCCCTTCGATGTAACGGCGATAGTTATCATTAAAGCGCTGGGGATCGTTAACAAAAAGGGCGATCGTGGGGGGGTGACTCGATACTTGCGTGCCATAGTATAGTTTCCCCTGTTTTCCGCCCCTGGTGGTGGGGGGATTGTGCCACTTCACCGCATCTTCGATCACATCGTTGATTACCGAGGTACTGACGCGACGACGGTGAGATTCGGCGGCAATATCGACTAATTCGAGGATTTTGGTGACTCTTTGCCCCGTCATGGCACTGACAAAGATCATTTCTGCCCAATCCATAAAATACAGCCGATCTTGGAGCATTTTGGTATAAGTATTGATAGTGTAGGTGTCTTTCTCCACCGCATCCCATTTATTGACTACTAGCACCACCGCGCGCCCTTCTTCAATGATTCGTCCTGCCAATTTTAAATCCTGTTCGGTGACACCATCTAGCACATCGATGACGAATAGTACCACATCAGACCGGCGAATTGCCTTAAAAGCACGGTTAATACTGAAAAATTCGGCTCCATAGTCCACATTCTTCTTACGGCGAATGCCAGCGGTGTCAATTAACCGATAAACCTGTCCTTCTCGTTCAATTAAAGTATCGATCGAGTCTCTGGTGGTTCCCGAAATCGGACTAACGATCGCCCGTTGTTGTCCGGTTAAAGCATTGAGGAGACTAGATTTACCCACGTTAGGACGACCGATAATTGCCACTTTAATTTCTTCATTTTCGGGAATTTCCGCCGCAGGTGGCAAATATTTAATCACCGCATCGAGTAGTTCTCCTGTACCAGAGCCGTGAATGGCCGAGATGGGGAAGGGTTCACCGATGGCTAATTCCCAGAATTCCGTCGCTTGCAGGATACCCTGTTCCACCGATTCACATTTATTGACGGCCAAAAGTATCGGTACATTTTGCTGTCGTAACCAAGCGGCAATTTCTCGATCGCCGGCGGTAATTCCCCCTTGCCCATCGACGACAAAAATCGCCACACTTGCCTCTGCTAGGGCGATTAAAGCCTGTTCGCGGATTAAAGGGAGAAATTCGCTGTCATCGTTAAAAACTAGCCCCCCTGTATCGACAATTTGAAAATCTCGATCGCACCAGAAAGCTGGTTGATAGGTGCGATCTCTGGTAATCCCGGGTTGATCGAAAACGATCGCCTGTTGATCTCCAGCGATACGATTGACGAGGGTGGATTTGCCCACATTGGGACGACCGATAATAGCGACGACAGGCAGTTTCATAAAGGGAGGAGAGGGCGAAAATTAAAGACCCAATATTCTATCATAGCGATTTGCGATCGAACTTGGTTGATTGACAGCGTTTCTCTTAAGTGTGTAAACGTTTAGGCAGCAAATAGGGAGCCAAATGCCTGAAATCACCGACTAACAAGGTCTTTAGTCCCTTGTGCCAAGGCAATGGTCAATCCTAACCAACCTTATAACTGTTGAGAAGGGAGAAAAAGCTGACGGCTAAAATAACTGATCACTGCCTTTTTCTAGGATTGAGAATCAGAATCCACCTCTGTCTTCACTTCGGGGATAATATCGGGTCTTTGGGCATCTTCCCAACCGACCGGGCGTTTAGAATTGTACCAAGCGATCGAACCGATGGTGACAGCAGCGAGAAAACCGACCACATAAACTGCTACAAAATAAACGGGGAATTTGCCACTGGCCACTTCTAGGAGTAGATACATAATTTTTTCACGATTAAGCTTTTAATTTGTATATCTTAACAGAATCGGCCTCCTCATCCCTATTCTCGATCGCTACTGGTCCACCAACCGGAAGGCAGCCAAATACCGCCATGAAAAGCTATTTTTGCTGGTGTCATCATATATCCCCAAGCTTCGCCGATCAATTCTCGCTCTAGATTATAAATAGAAATTCTGCGACGCTGATACTCGTTTTCTTCTGGATATCTGCCGGGTTGATAATCTTCCAAACCATCCAAAAGCCCAATATCATAATCTGCGTTAAAAGTCAATAAAATTCCCTTCACCCAGCCATCCCCCTCGGTCAGTCCGGGATAACCGAGGGCGGTAAGATGATATAAATGCCCCTTTGTGTAGGCGGTTTTAGAGTTGATCACTTTTCCCGCACAGTAGGCAGAATAGTTACTCTCCTTAGGTTTCAGTGTTCCATAAACAAAGACTTCCATCATCGCTCCAATTGTGCCGCTACTCCTCCTAATAGGATATCGCGAACAAATTGACTGGCTAAAAGTTCGTGGGGAAAACCAAGGGAAATGGCGCTGATATTATCGAGTCGTTGCAGTTGTTCCCCAGTCAGGTTAAAATCCACACAGGCTAAATTATCCTGCAATTGGGACAATTTTCGAGCGCCAATGATAGGAATTACGGAGTTAGGGCGATTTCTTAGCCAATTTAATGCCACTTGTGCCGGTGATTTCTCAATTTCTCTGGCAATATCTAGGACAGTCTCGGCAATTTTTAAATCGCGATCAAAAATTTGAAAAGGTTGGTCGGTCATGCTTAAACGTCCATCGACGGGGTTGGGTTGATTATATTTTCCTGTTAAAACTCCTCCTCCCAGGGGACTCCAAGCGGTCACACCGATATTTAATGCTTTGGCCATGGGCAATAATTCCCGTTCGGGGGTGCGTTCCTTGAGAGAATATTCTATTTGTAGTCCGATAAAGGGTGTCCATCCCCGCAGGGTGGCCAGGGTGTTCCCTTGGGAGACAATCCAAGCAGGACTGTCAGAAATGCCGATATAAAGCACTTTTCCCATCCTGACCAAATCATCGAAAGCGCGCATCACTTCTTCGATAGGAGTGAGAGAGTCCCAAAGATGAAGCCAGAGTAAATCGATGTAATCAGTACCTAAACGCTTTAAACTAGCTTCTACCGCTTGAAAGAGGTTTTTTCGATGATTTCCGCAAGCATTGACATCGCCGGGTCGCGTGTTGAGAGAATATTTCGTGGCGATTACCCATTTTTCTCGATCGCCCTTGACAAATTCCCCCACTAATGTTTCACTGGTTCCGTTAGTGTAGAGATTAGCAGTATCGAGAAAATTGCCGCCCGCTTCCGCAAAAGCCCGAAAAACCGCCCGACTTTCCTCTTTATCCGACCCCCAACCCCAATCTTCCCCGAATGTCATCGTTCCTAGACATAGTTCGGAAACTCGCAGACCACTATTACCTAAAAGTTTGTAACGCAATTTAAGTCTCCTAATTGGCTAAATTTGACATCCTCACCGCCGTAGGTGGTGATTCGATAGTAGTGATGGGGCTTAATGCCTTGCCAATTGGGCATTGTAGTCGTATATGAAATACCAGATAGCCCCGATATGATTATCCATTTTTTTGGAGAACGATAGACTCTGTCTGACCAATCTAGAAATTCTTTGTCGAAGAGTATTATTTAATCTTTCAATAGGATTAGTTTGACCAGTTTCTTGACCAAC
>NZ_JADBSA010000090.1:0-2910 GCF_020246945.1 Microcystis sp. M113S1
CGTTCGTGGAGAGCTTTATTGTAAACTAATCTTACACAGCCCAAGGTGCGCCGCAATAGCGACTCTTGTTCGGGTGTGGGGTAAAATCGAAACGAATAGGCTTTTTCCATGTCTCACATTTTAGCATATATTTGGTAAATGCGCTAGTATTTAACGGTAAAGCCGTCGTTCTACGACGGGGTTTCAGACCCAAAATTTTCGATGAAAATCAAATCCTTAGTTTTGCTGATTCTGTTAACCTTGACTACGGTTTTAGGCGCTTGTCAGGGAGCAAAAGAAGCCGAAGAACCGAAAAACGTCCCTACCACGGTGGAATCGCCGCAAAAAGACGAAGATAGCGATAAAGACGGGGAAAATCGGCAAAAAGACGATGATAATCAACGGGATAAAAAAGACGATGACGATGACGATGATGATGATGATGATAACTAAATCCCTAGCATAAAAAAATCGGGTGAGCTTTAACCCACCCGATCGCATCTGTATTAAAATTAACCTATAACTGGGGTACAAACTGTTCTTTTTCGGGAACGTAGGCGTATTCAGCCACAATTTGCCGGAATTCTTCCCCATTGATCGTTTCTTTTTCGATCAGCAGATCCACCACTCGATCGATCACTTCCCGATGATCGCGAATAATTTGCCGAGAAATTTCATGACAGTGTTCCACGATCGATCGCACCTGATCATCGATGCGAGTAGCCACCTTCTCAGAATACTCGGAACGATTCATCAAACCGCCACCGAGGAACACCTCACCCCCTTGACTTTCTAGGGACAAAGGACCTAAATCGCTCATCCCGAAACGAGTCACCATCTGACGGGCCATATCAGAAACTTGCTGTAAATCGCCACCGGCACCGGTAGTCACCTCATCATAGCCGAAGATTTCTTCCTCGGCCGCCCGACCACCTAAAGCACCGGAAATCCGGGCCATTAACTGCGCTTTCGTGGTTAAACCCTGTTCTTCGTTGGGAGTGAACCAAGTTAAACCCTGGGCCTGTCCCCGGGGAATCAGAGTCACTTTCTGGACGGGATCATGATCTTTTAAGAGCGTACCCACGATCGCATGACCCACTTCATGGTAAGCGATTAAGCGCTTGCTCTTGCTATCGACTAAAGGAGTACCTTCCATACCTGCGATCACGCGATCTACCGCGTCATCTATCTCTAACAGGGTAATGGCTTCTTTGCGACGACGGGCGGTTAAAATTGCCGCTTCGTTCAGTAAATTGGCTAAATCTGCCCCACTGAACCCCGGAGTGCGACGGGCGATCGCTTCGATGGAAACGTCGTTGGCCAGCTTTTTATTGCGGGCATGAACGTCTAAAATCTCTAAACGACCTTTAAAATCGGGTGCATCGACGGTTACTTGGCGATCAAAACGGCCCGGACGCATGAGAGCGGAATCGAGAACATCGGGGCGGTTAGTGGCGGCAATGATGATAATTCCCGTATTCCCCTCGAAACCGTCCATTTCTGTCAATAATTGGTTCAGGGTTTGTTCCCGTTCGTCGTTACCACCACCGATACCGGCACCCCGTTGACGACCTACTGCGTCAATTTCATCGATAAAGATTAAACAGGGAGCATTTTCCTTGGCTTTTTTGAACAAATCGCGCACGCGAGAAGCACCGACACCGACGAACATTTCCACAAATTCCGAACCGGAAATGCTGAAGAAAGGTACACCCGCTTCACCGGCGATCGCTTTGGCTAACAGGGTTTTACCCGTACCGGGAGGGCCAACTAACAGGACTCCTTTGGGGATTTTGGCCCCGACGGCGGTAAATTTCTCCGGTTGTTTGAGGAAAGTGACGACTTCCTGTAATTCTTCCTTCGCTTCGTCAATTCCTGCCACATCATCAAAGGTGATGCCGGTTTTCGCTTCCATCTGGAAACGGGCTTTTGATTTACCAAAACTCATCGCTTGACCGGGGCCGCCTGGCATATTATTAGAACGGCGGAAGAGGAAAAAGAGAGCGGCAATCAGCAAAAAGGGGAAAAGTAGATTACCGAGGAATCCCCACCAAGCGCCGTCATTCCGCATCGGGTGAGCATCGAAACTAATTTTAGAATCGCGTAAACGGGCGATTAAATCGGGGGAATTGGCCGGTAAATCGACTCGTAGGCGTTGTACTCGGTTTTCTAGTTCTGGATCTAGGGCCTGTACGATCGCAGTTCTGCCACCTTCGTAGAGATCGACGCTGACAACCCTACCACTATCTAGGTATTCTAGAAAGCGTCCGTAGGTCATGCGGGTAGTGGCGGTGTTATTGCCGATATTACCGGTGGCCGTGGCAAAAGTGCCTTGCCAGAGGAAAAAACCGACCACAAGGGCGGGCAATGTCCACAGTAAAATCGTTTTCCAGGATAGTTTCATGTTTGTTTAGTGGTTCTAGGATAAAGATTTTTGCTTAACTCATTTAGCTGTTTTTGTCAAGGATTTTAGGTTATTTTTTCGAGATTAATCCCCGCAGCCAATTAAATCTTAACTAAATGTAACGTAATTCTCATAATTCTGACAACAATGATGACGAGAGATTTTTTTTAGTTCATTTGTTCTAGCAAAAGTCTCAGGGTTTCTGGGATATTGCTGGATTAGAGAAGGTCAAGATTTAACAGTAAGCTGTTGACTATCTAAATTACTCGTTAAGACTGCATGGGAGCGCCGGAGTTGAGAGCGCCGGAGTTGAGAGTTTGAGTATTTGTACTAAAACATCCAATACGCAGTTTAAATGCAGTACAGCTTAGTCCGGGTAGTGGTAATAAGTAGGGTTTGCGGCAAAAAGTTTTTCCTGGGGGCGGGGTGTAGGGTGTAGGGTGTAGGGTTTTACCGATTTTCAGGTGGTCAATTACCTAATTTTCAGGGAAAAAGTCCCGGAATTTTCCCCCCGATCACTCCCATGC
>NZ_JADBSA010000091.1:0-20128 GCF_020246945.1 Microcystis sp. M113S1
CCGCACTTTTTCTGGGTCAATGATGACAATAAGTTATGACTTAGAGATTAATCAACAACTAAAGCTTATGCTTGTAGCTAAGTGAAATCATTGATTAAGAGACCTGTGCTTTTCAATAACTTTTTCAGCAGACCCTAGTTAGTCTATTAGTTGATATTTATCCCGATTCTAATCATCTTTACTTGCTGGGATTAGACCAAGAATCTGATTATTATGTCTGGGAAATCGCTAAAATACAAGACTATATTATTGTTACTAAAGATTCTGATTTTAATGAATTACTAATTCTTAAAGGCTTTCCGCCTAAAGTAATTTGGATTCGTTTGGGAAATTGCTCTACTAAAACTATAGAATCATTGTTAAGAGATAACTACGAAGCTATTTTATCTTTTGAGGGAGATCAAAATCTTGGTATCATCGCTTTATCCTAATCTGGGGATCATTTGAATTAAGCTAAATTTTATCATCAACAAAAATTAAAGGGGTAAATATTGTCTTATATTGATAAATTCTTCACTTTTTCCCAGTTTGGCAATTAATTCTAAATCTCTAATACAGTCCCCAATCCCTATAAATTCAATTCCTTCTGTTTGACGACTACTAGCTTCTATTTAAAAATCGCTATCTTGGGTAAAAATCACTCTTGATAAAGTTTGAGATTCACTACTTTATTGCCTGTGCTTTAAGTCGGGTAACAAAGGGAGAATCTCCGGCTTTTTCCCGCATTTTTTGGGCAAATTCTAAATCAGCTTGGATAGCTTGATCTAATTCTTCTCTATGTTCCCAATAGTAAGCTAATGCTGAGTGAATTTGACTCATGCTTAAATCACGATGGTTAATGTGAATTTCTGCTGGAGTCCAACCGTAAGCTATTTGTGCCATAACTAGCTCAATCACTTTCAGGGTAGAACCCGCAATTATTGGTACTCCCCGATGATCAATTGCAATATATTTATAGTCTGTGAGAGTTGTTGTCATGTAGAGAGGGTTAAGCTAAAACGCATTTAAATTATAGAACCTATTTGGTATCTCTCTTGTGACGCTTCACGGGTAAGAATTACAGGTATTTTGGCTAATTCGCTCTAATCCATACTGGGTAATGATTTTGGGAAAGATACCAAATGGACTCTATATTCCCTGTCCTTTACGTTTCCTCGGCAATTTGTTATAATGTTTCTTGAGTATGTTTCTATTTTTTAATTAGAGAAAATATGCAGATAAAAGACATGACTAGCCAAGAGTTACAAAGTTTAATCCGTAATACAGTAGATGATACTCTGGATGAATACTTTGGTGATCCAGATGAGGGAAAACAAGTTAAAGAATCTTTTAAACAAAAGTTATTAGAAATCCAACAAAAAAGATTACAAGGAAGACCGACTATTCCCGCAGCTGAGGTGGATAAAAGATATGGGATAGAACCTTAAATGAGCTATTCTGTTACGTTTGAACCAGAGTCGATAACTGATTTAGATTTGATCACTGATCTTATCAGACTGAGGATTCTTAATAAAATTGAATGGTTAGCCATCAACTTTGAACAGATAACCCCCCTACCTCTTACGAGAGAATGGTCAGGGTTTTATAAATTAAGAGTAGGAGATTATCGGGTTATTTATGAATTTGATCGAGAGAGTAGGATAATTATTATTATTAGAGTAGGTCATAGAAGTGAAGTTTATGACTAAATACTTACTAAAATAATGGGATCAGCAATAACCTAAGACACATTTTAACCGTCCATCCTTAGAATAGCGAGATTATTTTCTAGTAAAAATTGCCAAAGACAGCCCAATTATTGACGAAATTATGGAAATATAAATCGATCGATAGCCCTGATTAATTACGGCACGACATATAATAAAAAACGGTCTCCCTAAACCAGTTGCCAAAATCGCCGCCATGGACAGTCAATTACTTGATAAACTCGGACAATTACAAAACCTCTTAAAAACCAGCGAAAAGGCTCTGATTGCCTATTCTGGGGGCGTGGATAGTACCCTAGTGGCAAAAGTGGCCTATGATCTGCTAGGGAGTCAAGCATTGGCAATTACGGCGGTTTCCCCTTCCCTACTGCCGGAAGAATTGGAAGAAGCGATCGCTCAAGCCGATTATATCGGTATTCGGCACGAATTGGTGGAAACCGAGGAAATGAATAACCCCAATTACACCAGTAATCCCGTTAATCGCTGTTATTTCTGCAAAAGTGAGCTACATGACACCCTCAAACCCCTTGCACTCGCTCGTGGTTATGCCTACGTCATCGATGGCGTTAATGCTGATGATTTAAGGGATTATCGTCCCGGGATTCAAGCAGCCAGGGAGCGCGGCGCTCGTTCACCCTTGGCGGAAATTGCTATCACAAAAAGCGAAGTTCGTCAACTATCTCGTTACTTAAATTTACCTTGGTGGGATAAACCGGCGCAACCCTGTTTAAGTTCCCGTTTTCCCTACGGGGAGGAAATTAGCCTGGAGAAATTGCAAAGAGTCGGACGGGCGGAGATTTATCTGCGAAAATTAGGTTATCGTCAACTACGGGTGCGATCGAGCGGCGATACGGCACGGATTGAATTACCAGCAGCAGAAATTCCCGACTTTATTAATCGGACAAATTTAAGCGAATTAGTCGCTGATCTGCAAAAATTAGGCTTTATCTATGTCAGCCTCGATCTAGAAGGTTATCAAAGCGGCAAGCTTAATCGAGTCCTCTAGATCAGTAATCAGTAATCAGTAATCAGTAATCAGTGGACTGAAAACTCAAATCTGCTCTAACAGTTATCTTAATGGTGAGGTACGAAGTTTTCGTTTTGGGGAGTCGGTCGTCGGTCGTCAATACCAAATTGGGTTATACTTCATCTTGACGAGAAAGGCTGTAACGGATAACGGATAACGGATAACGGATAACGGATAACTGGTCACTGATAACTGATAACTGGTCACTCGATCGGATATATTAAAAAAATGTTAAAAAGCCAGGGAGCGGACTGATGAACCTTTTTCTAGGGTTCCTAAGTCTTTATCCCTAAACCTCTAATTCCCAAGGCGAGGATAGATGAGTCAACTACAAAATGCCTTTACCCTATTCCTGAGCCTGTTGGTGGAAGCTATGCCTTTTTTGCTGCTAGGGGTGATTCTCTCTAGTATTCTTTTGATATTTGTCGATGAACGTCGCTTAGTTGCTCTGATGCCTCGAAATGCTGTTTTAGGAGCATTTGTGGGGGGATGTATTGGTTTTTTGTTTCCCGTCTGCGAGTGTGGCAATGTACCTGTGGCGCGACGTTTACTTGTGCAAGGAATGCCGAATGCAGTAGCGGTTAGTTTTCTGTTAGCAGCGCCGACAATTAACCCGATTGTTATCTGGTCCACTTGGGTAGCTTTTCGCGATCAACCGGAAATTGTTTTCTATCGAGTTATCTTTTCTTTGTTCATCGCTACGGTTATCGGTATTATCTTTAGTATCCAAAAAGATCCCCGACCGCTCCTACAAACCTCTTTGGCAAAAAGTCTCAATTGGCAACCGCAAATACCGGAAAAAGAATCTATCCCACTACTACTACAATCCGGTTCTTTTCTGATCGGTAATTCTGGGCAAACTTTGCGCTTAGATGAAAGTTTTGCCGCTACTGCTGTCCTACCAGCAGTGCAAGCTATCCCGATGAAAAGGCGCTGGTTAACTTTTCTGGAAAACGTGGTGATGGAATTACGGGAATTAGGAGGAGTGTTAATCTTAGGAAGTGCTATAGCGGCCGGTTTACAGGTATTTGTTCCCCGGGAATTTGTTCTTAATTTGGGTCAGGATCCAATTACTTCGATCTTGGCCATGATGCTGTTAGCAGTAATTGTTTCAATTTGTTCCACGGTTGATTCTTTTTTTGCCCTCTCTTTTGCCTCTAGTTTTACCAGTAGTTCCCTGCTGGCTTTTCTAGTGTTCGGTCCAATGATTGACCTAAAAGGGATTGGTTTAATGTTGTCTATTTTTAAACCGAGAATGTTAATTTATCTCTTTGCTTTAGCAGCGCAAATGACTTTTTTACTCACCTTGGCTCACAGTTATTTATTTTAGGTCAGTACCCGGATAGTTTTTCCCATGAATTCATCACGTCTAAAAATAATCGCCCCCCAATTTATCGATATTATTGCCCTAATCGGTTGGGGTTCGTTACTATTTAAATACTGGATAACTGGACGGTTAAATTTACTAATTCATCCTAATTATTTTCTTCTGGTTCTTATCACCAGTATTGCTTTATTTTTTCTGGGAATAGTCAAGCTTTGGACATTGTTAAAACAGTGGCAAAAAAAGATGAATTTAGATAGTAATGATAATCGATCGCATATTACCATTCTCCCTCAACATTTTGGCTCAGGTTTATTAGTAATAACTGCCCTTTTAGGTCTATTTATCGCCCCGCAGCCCCTCAGCAGTCAAATCGCATTACAGAGGGGAATTAGTGAATCTTTACCCCTAACTCGCGTGCAAACTCAATCCTTTGGCACTACCGTTAAACCGGAGGAAAAAAGTTTAATTGAATGGGTAAGAACTTTGAATGCTTATCCTGAACCTGATGCTTACACAGGACAACCGGTAAAAGTCACAGGTTTTGTGGTGCAATTGCCCCAATTACCCGATAATTATTTATTAATTAGTCGCTTTATTCTTACCTGTTGTGCCGTAGATGCTTATCCCGTGGGGTTGCCGGTGAAACTATCAGGAAGTCGCAGTCAATATCCCAATGATACTTGGTTAGAAATCACCGGAGAAATGGCCACGGAATCCTTACCCGTAGAGGTGGGAAAATCAACCACCAGAAGACAATTAGTAATTAAGGCTAAATCCGTGAAATCTATACCCACTCCTGTGGATCCCTACGGATATTAACAGTTATCAGTTATCAGTTATCAGTTATCAGTTGTTTCTAACCATCTACTATAATGATCAAGACCTTACAACTACAACCGATTGATAAATTAGCGATAACATTAATTGTATCGCTAACCTTAGTAATTGGTGGCTTAATTTGGTTAGGTAATAGCTGTGGTAATCAATGTCTTTTACAAACCGGTCCAAGGGTCAAGGAATTTAGCTGGGAAAATCGAGAAATTGGCTCGGAAGATCAAGCATTTATTATCACTTTTGATCGCCCCATGGATCATGCTAGTGTGGAAAAAAATCTAGTTATCGATCCTCCGCTGCTGGGTAAGTTTAGTTGGGCCGGAAGACGATTAGCTTATACTCTCACTTCTCCCATTCCCTACGGAGAAAAATATCATCTGCAAATTGAAGGTGCGCGGGAACAATTTCGCAGCGGTAATCGATTAGGACAAACCCTGGCAATCTTTGAAAGAGAATTTAAAAGTCGCGATCGTGCTTTTGCCTATATTGGCACTAATGGGGAAGAACAGGGAAGATTAATTTTTTATAACTTGACCGAGGAGAAGAAAACCCTCTTAACCCCCGCAAATTTGACCGTTATGGCTTTTGAATTCTATCCTGATGGTAAAAAAATCCTCTTTTCGGCCGTGGCGAAAAATCGGGGGATAGAGGGAATTCGTGAACTGCAGCTTTACCAAGTTGATAGCAGTCAATCGCCTCTAAAAATTGAGTTAGTGCTAGACAATAAAGATTATCAAAATAATCACTTTGATTTAGCTAAAGATGGGGAAACTATTGTCGTGCAGAGAATTGAGCGCCGCAATCCGATTAACTTCGATTTATGGACAGTTAAA
Organism: Microcystis sp. M113S1; assembly: GCF_020246945.1. Taxonomy (NCBI): domain Bacteria; kingdom Bacillati; phylum Cyanobacteriota; class Cyanophyceae; order Chroococcales; family Microcystaceae; genus Microcystis; species Microcystis sp. M113S1. The sequence goes on from NZ_JADBSA010000091.1 coordinate 5,728, forward strand.
CCGGGGGAAAACCCCCAACAATTAAACATCCAAGGCGGAGAATTTTTGATTGCACCTGATAGTAAAACTTTGGCTGTCACCCAGGGGGAAGGAATTGCGCTTTTGCCTTTAAAAACCGAAACAAAACCCCTAGATTTTTTACCAAAATTTGGGCGAATTTTGAATTTTTCTGCCGATGGTACGGCCGCAGCAATGGTGAATTTTAATACGGATAATGCCAAAATGCGTTATATTCGATCGCTTTTTTATGTCAATAATCAAGGATTACAAAAACGCTTACTCAATCTACAAGGTTCGATTATAGATTGTCAATTTAATGCCACCGGTAGTGATTTGTATTGTTTGTTAACCGAGTTAGTTACTAACAGTCAAGAGTACAAAGAAAAACCCTATTTTGCTAAAATAGATGTGAAGACCGGTCAAGTGACTCCCCTACTGGAATTAGCTGATTATCGTGATATTCACATTAGTTTATCTCCCGATGGTTTAGCAATTATTTTTGATCAACTTCGCACCAGTTATGATACCAATCCGACTAATCCCTTGACTACCGATTCAGGAGAAACAATTATCGGTGGTCGTTTGTGGATGTTAATTCCTCCCCTACAAGATGGAGTAAAAGCAAGTAAATCTGATTTAATTGAATTACCTCTAGCGGGAATTCGTCCCCAGTGGATGCCGTAGAATTTCATCATTAAGTTAGGAATTATTTCGATGCTGTCAAACTCAGAAAAATTAGCCAAATTGCGTCAGTATTTTGCCAGTGGTGCAACTCGTTCCTATCAATTCCGTCGTCAGCAGTTAGAGAAGTTAAAACAGGCAATCATTAAATATGAAGCAGAGATATATCAAGCTTTATATAGCGATTTAAAGAAAAGTCCCGAAGATTGTTGGATTACTGAAAATGGCTTTCTTTTGGTGGAAATTAATACCGCTTTAAAAAATTTGCGCTCATGGATGCAACCCAAAACTGTTAAAACTAATCTCTTAAATTTCCCATCCTCCAGTCAGATTATTCGGGAACCTTTAGGAGTGGTTTTAATTATTGGTGCTTGGAATTATCCCCTCCAATTGTTATTAGTGCCTTTAGTCGGTGCCATTGCTGCCGGTAACTGTGCGGTATTAAAACCGAGTGAATTTGCCTCAGCGACGGAAAAATTAGTAGTTAAAATAATTCAAGAAATATTCCCTGAAGAATATGTGTTAATTGTCCTGGGAGATGGTGCGGAAGTAATTCCGAATATGTTAGACAGTTTTACCTTTGATCATATATTTTTTACTGGCAGTACAAGGGTAGGAAAAATTATTTATCAACTAGCGGCAGCAAAGTTAATTCCTGTTACTCTAGAATTAGGGGGAAAAAGTCCCTGTGTTATCGAAGCTGATGCTAATATTTCCGTGGCAACCCGTCGCATTGCCGTGACAAAATTCTCTAATTCTGGTCAAATGTGTATCGCAGCTGATTATGTTTTAGTACATCAATCCCAGCAGGAGAATTTTATCAAAGAATTAGCTAATACTATTGTTAATTTTTTCGGTGAAGATGCGAGATTAAGTGCTGATTATGGTAAGATCATTAATGAGAAACAATTTGATCGCCTGATTGACTTTCTCCAAGATGGTGAGATTGTTTTTGGAGGCAAAACCGATCGAGAAAATTTATATATTCAACCAACTTTATTAACTAATGTTTCCCTCGATGCTCCTATTATGCAAGGGGAAATATTCGGTCCAATTTTACCGATCATTGCCTTTAGCACTTTTGAGGAAGCTTTAGCAATTATTGCTAAAAATCCTAACCCTCTAGCTTTTTATCTGTTTACTACCAAGGCAAAGACCGAAAAGAAATGGTTAGAATCAGTCCAGTTTGGGGGAGGTTGTATTAACAACAATAGTTTTCATTTTACTAATCCTAGTTTACCCTTTGGTGGTCGAGGAAATAGCGGTATTGGTAGCTATCATGGTCGTTTTTCCTTTGAGAATTTTAGTCACCAAAAAGCCATTATGAAAACACCTCTTTGGTTCAATCCCGCTTTAAAATATCCGCCTTTTAAGGGTAAATTAGACTTATTTAAGTTATTAGTTCGGTAAAAAGCTAAAGTTTAAGTTAAAGCTTTTAAGAGAGCTTGAAATTTAAGCTGAATTTCTGCTAGTTCTTTTTCTGGATCGGAACCGGCAACAATACCCGCACCAGCGTATAATCGCGCTCGATCGCCTTCAATTAAGGCCGAACGAATACCAACAATAAACTCACTATTATTTTGACAATCAATCCAACCCAAAGGAGCGGCATAAAGAGAGCGATCGAAGGTTTCATAATGACGAATTTGTGCTAAAGCGATCTCCGTGGGAACCCCTGCGACAGCAGGAGTGGGGTGTAGTTGGGCAACAATTTCGAGGGGATGGATGGAGGGTTTTAGTTTGGCATGGATAGGAGTCCAGAGATGTTGAATATTGGAGAGTTTTAACAATCTAGAGGGAGAATTTTGCGGATTTAAGCCAATTTGTCGCAGTTTTTGGTTAATAAAGTCACTAACAGCCCGATGTTCCCGTTGTTCTTTTTCACTAGCGAGGAGTTTATTGGCCAAGAGAGCATCTTCGATCGCATTTTCTCCCCGGGGGGCGGATCCCGCTAAAGCATCGGTGATTAATTGCCCCTGATGGACAGTTAACAAGCGTTCGGGACTAGCGCCGATAAAATGATCTCCCCGTCCATTGCCGAGGGAAAAAGTGTAGCAATCGGGATGACGCTGACGCAAATTATCGAGACAGTTTACCAGATGAAAAGGACGGGGAGAAATCACGTCAAGAGCGTGAGCGAGGACAATTTTGCTAAAATTTTGGGCGTGGATAGATTGGAGTGCATCGGCAACAGCCGCTTGAAAATTATAGGTAGGATGAATATAGTAACTACAGGGAGCCTGGTGGGGATTTTGTCGGCAATTGCTCGAGTTATTTTGGATAATTTTGAGGTTGTTGATAGTTTCTTCGAGGCAGTTTTCTATTTCTTTTTCGCTGGTGATTAGGAGATTGGTAAGGAAAAAATATTCCGACTGTTTTTTGATAATTTGAAACTTAGGCAGGGTTAGGGTAGCTGAGGGAAAGGGGGTAGCTCTTTCCGAGTCGAAAAAAGTGAAACTACAAAAGATGCGGGGAGTAATCTCGCTATAGTTATCAATTTTGATAATTCTTTGTTGACAGTTTTCAATAAATTTTTGAGCTTTTAAAAAACGTTGTTTGCCGTGGAAAGTGGCAGCAAAGGCGATGCCGTAGCCGAGAAAAGCGGTTTCTCGTTGGGGATTTTCCCAATAACAATGGGTGGGATAGCTAGAGGCAATCCGAGAGAGAATTTCTAGGGGATCAACGGGGGAAATTTTTTGACAAAAACTGACGATCGACGGATTTCCCTTTTCTGCGGCTAACAGTTGCGGGTTGAGGATAAAGTTATAGAGGCCGCGAAGATCAGCAATCGGACTATCAGGATAGGAAAGGCGAGGAACGGCAGAAGTCATGTCAAGTTTTTTGTATTTTTTGCAAAAAAACCATGATTAATGGTATGTAATCCCCACAGATGTGGCCAGAGTCAACATCTCTTTTTAACTATGGTATCGGAGAAAGGGTCTTTAGGTAGAAAGGGACCGGGATATTTGTGACGATTAACCGCGTTGGAGACAAATGAAGGCTTAAAATCTCCAGAGATGGCTATTATTTAAATCGGCAAAAAAATTAATTTAATAACTGCTACTTTACAAGTTTGTGGAAATTGCCGCCACGGGACAAGTGGGGATACATTGTTCACAAACCACGCAACGGGAACGCAAAAACTTAAGACGAAAACTTTCGGGATCAAGGGTTAAAGCTTCCGTGGGACAAACTCCCGTACATAACCCACAATCGACGCATTTTTCTTCATCAATGACGATTTCGCGACTAACTTGGGAAACGCCAATATTTTGTAATTGTAACCATTCGATCGCCGCTTCTAACTCATCGATATCTCCCGATAATTCTAATACTAATGTTCCCACTTGATTGGGGGCAACTTGGGCGCGGATAATATTAGCGGCGACGTTAAAATCCTTCGCCAGTCGATAGGTAACGGGCATATGGACGGCTTTTTTGGGAAAAGTGAGAGTAACGCGTTTTTTCATGAGGATAGGATAGGATAGGAATAATTTTTGAGAGACTATCCATGACAGCCACCACACCCACCAATAAAATCAGAAATCTGCTGCTGGCAGTAACGGCAGTTATTCTTAGTGTAGCGATTTTCTTGGGGTTTCAAACCACCGCTAGTTCTGTATCTTTGGAAGCGCAAGCGGAAAAAGCGACACCTTTCGATCTTGCCCTCAGCAATGGTAAACCCACCCTGACAGAATTTTATGCTAATTGGTGTACCAGTTGTCAGGCGATGGCCGCTGAAATTGCCGAAATTAAAAAACAATACGGTAATGCCATTAATTTTGTCATGCTCAACGTTGATAATAATAAATGGTTGCCGGAAATTCTCCGTTATCGCGTGGATGGTATTCCCCATTTTGTCTTTTTAAATAATCAAGGACAACCAGTTGCCCAAGCGATTGGAGAACAGCCAAAATCAATTTTAACTGCTAATTTAGAAGCACTTTTAACTAATTCTACCCTACCCTATGCCACCACTACCGGACAGACTTCTGATTTTAATGTTCTTGTGGGCGCTAGTCAAACCGATCCTCGCAGTCACGGCAGTCAAGTTAAGCAGTAATCAGTAATCAGTAATCAGTTATCAGTGGAAAGCTTAAGGCTGAAAGCTATCATTCAAAAGTCAACTATCAATAAGTACATTTCATTGACTGAATTTTTTAACTATGGCGATTATTGTCCAACATTTAACCACAGGTAACGAATATATATTACTAGGAGTTAGTGGGGGTGAAAGTAAGAATATTTTACCCACCAAAATGTTAGGAGATTTCTTCGCAACCGAGACTCCAGATAAATCTCGATCGCTGACGGTTTGTGACGATCAAGGCCGCATACTTTGGTTTCCCGTCACAGAAATGATTGTGGTGGAGGTAGATGGTCAAAAACCCGAAGAATTATTACCAGAAATTATCCCTCCTGAACCAGTTCCTTTACAATTAGATAAAGAAAATCAACCTCAGTCCCCAGAAAATCAAGGAAACATCGATGAATTTGCCGAAGATGACGATTGGATCTAGAATTAAATATCTAATTTTAGCGGTAATAATTGCCCTATTTACTATTGGCTTTAATTCCCTCTATTCTGTTTCTCAAAACTCGATCGCTTCCTTCCCCGTTGCCGAAGTTAACCCCCAATATCTTAACGATTGGACACCGGAATTAGAGGCAGAATTTCAACAAAGGGCCAAGCAAGTTATTAACCATTTTGCTAAGGCAGAAAGTTATGGCAATTTGTGGGGAGAAAACGAGAAAAGATCCTATCCTATGGCCATGTTTGATTTCTTGGCAGGAAACCGGCAAAAAGCCCTAGATTTCCTGCAGCAGGATGACCCACAAAAACGGGAACAGGCCCACACTGATTATATAGATTATTATTTTTCTTTTACCCTGAAAGGACAAATTAGAAAGTATTTTCTTCTCGGAAAATATCTCGATCCAGTTTATCGTCAGAGAATGTATAATGCGGCGAAAATTTGGACAGAAACCGACCCTTTACAACGACCCCATCCTATCCACGGTACTGGCCAAGGAACGGGTAATGATTGGAGTATAACAAGACGGGGTTTATGGGTAGATAGTCGCAATACTGATAACCTGCGAGCGATGCGCGAAACATCGGTTTATCTGATGGCCGAAGAAACAGGAAATGAGGCAACTCGTCAAATTTATAAAAGTAAAATTAAGCGTTACGTTTCAGCTTTATATAACATCGGTATGGGAGAATGGGATTCAGAAGTTTATCACGGTCATACCTTTGCACCCTATCTCAATCTCTACGATTTTGCTCAAGATACGGAAGTTAAACAATGGGCAAAAATGGCCTTAGATTGGTTATCTATGGCCGCTAGTGTTAAATATTATCGCGGTGGTTGGGGTGGCCCTGTAAAACGCGATTATGGTGGTAGTAATGGGGTAATGCGATCGCACGCAGGCCGCACTTTTTGGCTATACTTTGGTGATACTCCCGTCCCCAATAATCGCCCGGAATTGGACTCTCTTTATCTAATTACCAGTGGTTATCGTCCTCCTTTGGCAGTGATGGAATTAGCCCGAAAAAACTTTAATAAACCGGTAGAAATTCTCGCCAGTAAACCCCTGTATGAAAACTGGAAACCGGGCAATAATCAGAGTCCGGGTTATTGGGAAACTCAATTTATCGGGGCTAGTTATCAAATGGGTAGTCTGGTGGGAACTTTCCCCGATGGCGATGTGGCCCCATTTAAATTAATGGCCTTTAATCAACATAAAGGTGTGGATTTTTTTGTGGCTAACACTGGCAAAAATGGCGTAAAACCGGGCAAAAATCCCGGGGATGAAATCGGACAATATCGTAATCTTTTAATCTGGTTACGACCAGCAGATCAAGCTTTTTTCTGGCAATTAACGAAAACTGCCAAGGTAGAAAAAGATGATAATATCTGGTTTATTCAATTAGAAAAAACTTGGTTAGCCCTGAGATTAATAAATCTTTCTTCTCCTGAAATGATCGAGATTCCTAATTCCCCTTATCCCGATGATAATACCTACCAAGCTTTACCCACAGGTAACAATTATGCGGGTTTTGCTCTGGAAGTGGGGGAAGCGGCAACCCAGGGTAGTTATGAGAATTTCAAGAGCATATTTAAGCAAAAAAGTCAAGTAAATTTAACTCAAATTAATCAAGGCAGGGTTTTATTTAAAGGCAGTCAAGGGCAGAGTTTACAATTTACCTATAATCAAATCAATCTACTGCCGATGTTAATTCGTAACGGTCAAAAGCACGATTGGTCAAAAAATTTCGCCCTTTATAACAGTTTAAGTCGAGATGACTCTCCCGTTTCTTTGGGATGGAAAGAGGGCAAATTAACCGTCAAAGCAGGGAATTATCAATTTTCTAATACTTTGATCCTCCCCTCTCCTTAAGTTAGATATTCTCGACTATTTATTCAGCAGACCCTAGTTATGAGGAGAGGCAAAAGGCAAAAGGCAAAAGGCAGCTTTGTTCTCCCCACTTCCCCACTTCCCCACTTCCCCACACCCCACACCCCACACCCTGTCCCCACGAAAAACTTTTTCAGCAAACCCTATTTATGAGGATTGATCAGACCATTTGCGCTTGATTTAAGAATTCTTGCAATTCTTCTCCTTCGATTACTTCGGTGGTCAAAAGATTAGTGGCAATCGACTCTAATAAATTGCGGTTGTGACTGAGAATTGCTAGGGCTTTTTGGTAACTAGCGTCGATAATTTGTTTAACTTCTTCATCGATCGCTTTGGCCGTATTTTCCCCGATCGAACGCCTGGGACTACCCTGATTATTACCTAAAAAATTAGCCTGTCCTGTTTTATCGTAGGCTAGGGGGCCGAGGGATTTACTCATACCATACATTGTCACCATTCTTTCAGCAATATCCGTCGCCCTTTGTAAATCATCGGAAGCGCCATTAGTCACGCTGCCAAAGATTAATTCTTCGGCTGCCCGACCGCCCAATAACATAGTAATTTGTTCTTTAAATTCGGTTTCTGTCATCAAAAAACGGTCTTCCGTGGGAATTTTCAGGGTATAACCCAAAGCGGATAAACCCCGGGGAACGATGGAAATTTTCTCCACCCGACCACCTCCCGGCATAACTGCACCGACTAAAGCATGGCCAACTTCGTGATAAGCGACGATTTTCTTTTCTTTTTCCGATAAAACCCGACTTTTCTTTTCTAAACCGGCGATAACTCTTTCTATCGCCTCTTTAAAATCAATTTGACTGACTTTTTCCCGATTATTACGGGCAGCCAAGAGAGCAGCCTCATTGACGAGATTGGCTAAATCGGCCCCGGCAAAACCGGGGGTTTGGGTGGCGATCGCTTTGAGGTTAACATCTTCACCCATCTGGACTCGTTCGGCGTATATTTGTAAAATTGCCCATCTTCCCGCTAAATCGGGACGATCCACCAGAACTTGGCGATCAAAGCGCCCCGGACGCAATAAAGCGGCATCAAGAGTCTCTGGGCGATTGGTGGCGGCTAAAACGATGACGACGGCTTCTTTGGGGCTAAAACCGTCCATTTCTGTCAAAAGTTGGTTTAAAGTCTGCTCGCGCTCATCATTGCTGCCGCTAGTTCCCGATCCCGAACTTCTCGATTTACCGATCGCGTCCAATTCATCAATAAAAATGATGCTAGGGGCATTTTTCTTCGCTTGGGCAAATAGATCCCGCACCCGGGCTGCCCCAGTGCCGACAAATAACTCCACGAATTCCGAGGCCGAAATGCTAAAAAAAGTCACTCCCGCTTCTCCCGCGACCGCTTTTGCTAAGAGGGTTTTTCCCGTCCCCGGCGGTCCGACTAAGAGAACACCTTTAGGAATACGCGCCCCAATTTTATTAAAGCGCTCGGCATCCTTGAGAAATTCGACGATTTCCTTTAACTCGGTTTTTGCTTCCTCGGCCCCGGCCACATCACTGAAGGTAATCGGATATTTTTCGTCGTCTCCGTAAACTTTAGCGAGATTTTTGTTAAAAAGCAGCGATTTACGGGTGTCATCGTTGCGATAGAACAGAAACTGCATGGCGGCGACTAAAATTAAGGGAGGAACCACCCAAGCGAGGAGAGTGGTGATCCAACTGTTTGCGGCCACGGGAATCGCCTCGAAGATTACGCCTTTTTGCTGTAATAGTTGGGGTAATTGGGGGTTATCGACTGGAATCGTGGCAAAAACTCGTCCGGAGACTAGATTACTGCTTGTTTTGCTGCCCAGAGAACTAGAATCACCGTGAAAGGGATTACTTGATTCTGGGGGATTAACGGGGGGATTACCCAGAATAGGCAGGGATTCTAAAGGATTTTTTAATTGATAAAAGATGACTTGATTGCCAATTCTGACCTTACTGATGTCGCCCCGTTCCACTTTACTGATAAATTCGCTGTAGGGTTCGAGGGGAATATTGGACAATTCTGAGGGACGAGGGATAAAAAAATAGCCTAAAGCGGCAACACCAGAACAAATGATCAGGATTTTGCCGAACAGAGGCAAACGCGACCAGGAAAATTTATTATCTTCTTGATTAGCCATAATTTTTAGGGTGGGTGAGAGTGAAAATGCAAAGTCCATGCTAACAATTCCCTGTCTCGATCGCCTTACCGATGGGATAGGATAGAGGATGGAATACTTGGTAGCGAGCGAGCGACAAACGAGAGAAATCCCATGAATTTAGTTAGCTTAGAGAACTTTCTCGATAACACTTCTTTTTTAGTCCTGTTTTTAACCATGCTGGTTTATTGGGCCGGGGCAGCCTTTCCTAGCATACCTTTGTTGCCCGGCTTAGGCAGCACGGGAGTGGCCATCGCTAACCTCTGTATCGCCGCTTTATTGGGGGCGCGCTGGTTAGAAGCGGGTTATTTCCCCATTAGCAATCTTTACGAATCTTTATTCTTTCTCGCTTGGGGTGTAACTGCGGTTCATTTAATTGCTGAGTACACTAGCCGCAGTCGCCTGGTGGGGGTGGTGACGACTCCTGTAGCCATGGGGATTACCGCTTTTGCCACTTTGTCCTTACCCGGGGAAATGCAAACTTCGGCGCCCTTGGTTCCGGCTTTAAAATCGAATTGGTTGATGATGCACGTTAGCGTCATGATGTTAAGTTATGCTGCTTTGATGGTGGGTTCCCTGATGGCGATCGCTTTTCTGATCGTCACTAGAGGTCAAAATATCGAGTTAAAAGGCAGTTCCGTGGGTACGGGAGCCTATCGTCTCCAAAATAAGTTATCTACCACTCTTTCTGCGCCAATTTTCCTGGAAACGGCTAACGGTGGCCCAACCGCCCTTTTAACTCCCACCTTAACAGCGATGGCGACTCTTTCGCCCCAACGTCTCAGCTTGGCGGAAACCCTCGATAATATCAGTTATCGCGTCATTGGTCTCGGTTTTCCCCTTCTCACTATCGGTATCATCGCCGGGGCAGTTTGGGCGAATGAAGCTTGGGGTTCCTATTGGAGTTGGGATCCGAAAGAAACTTGGGCGCTAATCACTTGGTTAGTGTTTGCCGCTTATCTCCATGCGCGCATTACCCGGGGATGGCAGGGCAGAAAACCAGCTATTCTAGCGGCCAGTGGTTTTGTTGTGGTTTGGGTATGTTATTTGGGGGTGAATCTTTTAGGTAAAGGCCTTCATTCCTACGGTTGGTTTTTCTAAATCAGTTATAGGGGTGGGTTGGTAAACCTGCCCCTCCTGACTTGAAAGAGGGTGTGGGGTGTGGGGTGTGGGGAAATGGGGAAGTAGGGAAGTAGGGAATTTCAACTAAAAACCCCAAAACCCCAAAACCCCAAAACCCTAAACCCCTAACACCCTAAACCCTGCCCCCTGTCTCCTGTCTCCTAACCCCACCAACAAACTTTTTCAGCCAACCATAAATAATTACAACTTCTCAAAACTTATAAAAAATGATCGAGCAGAAAACTACTATTAAAAATCTGGCTTTAATTGCAGGTGTGCATGGCAATGAACTAACTCCCGCTTATTTGGTTGAATATCTGCAAAACTCACCTAATCTTATTGCTCGCAGCAGTTTTCAATCCTACAGTCTCATCGCTAATCCCTTAGCCCTAAAGCAACGGGTTAGATATATCGATACGGATTTAAATCGTTGTTTTAACCAAAAAGATTTAGTTAATCCCGATTGTCAGCAATACGAACAAAAACGAGCTAAAAAAATAGTCAAAGAAATCCGAGAAAAATCCATCGATTTATTAATAGATATTCACAGCACCACATCTAACATGATGCTGGCGATTATTTATTCTAACCCCCATCCTTGGCTATTAAAACTCTTTACCTATCTGACTAAAATTAATCCTGAGGTGCGCTTAATTTATCATCCCGTCAGCGAGGAAGAAAATCATTTTCTGAAAGGAATTTGTCCCCTAGCTTTTACCCTAGAAATCGGTCCAATTGACCATGGTGTCATCTGTCCCTATCTTTTTCGTCAAACCGAAACACTTATCTATCAAATCCTAGACTATATCGAACAGGAAAATTATCTGGCAGCCCATCTCGATACTTTCAGCGAATCCCTAATAGTTTACCAACGTTTAGGCTCGATCGATTATCCTAGGGATGAACAGGGTGAAATTAAAGCCATGTTACATCCTGAGATTCTTCAACGAGATTATCAGGCAATTCAACCCAATCAACCGATTTTTCTAGGATTTGATGGTCAGGAAATTATCTATCGTGGGGAATCTGAATTATATCCTATCTTTGTCGGAGAATCTTCCTATAAAGAAAAAGGAATCGCCCTTTGTTGGACAGCAAAAAAACAAATCGATATTAATTAGTACCAGACAGCAGTTTTCCTGACAAAAAACCGGTCTAAATAAGGGAAAAGCCACTATGACCTTTACTTCTGATTCTCTTTTAGCTGAACGTTACCAACTGCAACAACGCCTAGGCAATACCGCTATCGGTCGTCAAACTTGGTTAGCTATCGATGTATTATCCCAAGAATCAGTAATTATTAAACTCCTCGCTTTTAGTCCCCAGATGGAGTGGGAAGAATTAAAATTATTTGAACGGGAGGCAGCCGTCTTAGCTTCTCTCCATCATCCCCGTATTCCCCGCTATCGCGATTATTTTTCCCTCGATAAAAATCAAGGTGACGGGATTCCTTGGTTTGTGCTTGTACAAGATTATATACCAGGAGAATCCCTAAGCGATCGCTTAGAAAGGGGGCAACGTTTCACCGCTACGGTAATTCGGACTATTGCCCAAGAAGTTCTCGAAATTCTCATTTATTTGCACGAATTATCGCCCCCAGTATTACATCGAGATATTAAACCTAGTAATTTAATTATTAACTCAGAAAATAACGTTTATTTAGTAGATTTTGGGGCAGTCCAGTCCCGCGGTGCAGTAACAGGAGTTACTTTTACTGTGGTGGGGACGAGTGGTTATGCACCCCTAGAACAATTTTGGGGCCGGGCAGTTCCCAGTTCTGATTTATATGCCTTAGGTATGACTTTAATTCATTTATTGACGGGAATTGTCCCCATAGAATTGCCCCACCGCAACTCTAAAATTCAATTTCGCCAACTGGTGACAATCGATGATGATTTAAGCGATTGGTTAGAAACTATAACCGATATAGCGGTAGAAAAGCGGTTTAAAAGTGCCAGAGAAGCTCTGAAATTTCTCCAACATCCCTACTATCGCCAAGCATCAAGTTTAATCGATCCTAAGAAATTACCAAAACCTCCCCACAGTTCCATCCGTATTGCTAAACACCGGGATAATTTAGAGATTAATTTACCCCCAAAAATTAAGCTACCTTCCGATGCAGCTACTCTCTGGTCTTTGGCGATTGTCCTTACTGTCAGCATCTTTATCTCCCCAATTCTTACCTTTATTATAGCTCTAATTGGTTTTATTTGTTTGCGTGAGATGCAATTAATTCTTACCACTCAAGAAGTTTTAATTAAATATAAAGTCTTCAATTTTATCTACAAAAAATTTGCTTTTAAAACTCAAGATTTATGGGGTATTTTTCTCCATAGCAACGGCACAGAAGGTAACTATCAGATTCGTCTGCGGACGGCTAAAAATTATTATCTTATCGGTCAGAATCTCCGCGAGGATGAATGTCTCTGGTTAGGACAGGAAATCCAAGATTGGTTAAATTTTATCAAATATAGCGTTTCTCCTCAAGATGATGTGTAACCTGACAGGGTATCATCGACCGTCTCCCCAAAACGAAAACTTTGCACCTCACCATGAAGATAACTGAGAATCAATTCAAGAAATCCCCGGAATTAGTCGGTAGGCATTTTTCCCTTTTTAACCTTAATCTTGCAGAGATCACCCTATCTTGATAGAATAATAACTGATTGGCATTCCCTCGGCTACAAGGCGGCAATTATTAAATCGGATTAGTTAGTTATTAATGGAGAATTAAAAATGAACTCTGAAATTTACAAAAAAGTCAGCTTGTTAGTTTTGTATCAAGGGGTTTTTAATAATGCTATTGGCCAGGCATTTATTACCCTATTATCTACGGATAATGTTGCCGATTTTCTCAAAGCTTATGGTCAATGTTTTCAAGCTTTAGCATCTAAAAATATCAGTTGGAATGATTTTCTAGTCGAACAAATTTTATTAGATGATAATCCCTTTAGTCAACAGGTACAGAAAAAAAGTGTTTGGGAGTTACCCGAATCTTTAATTGATGGCGTTAAACAGGATTTATCTATCCTCCAATCTCTTTATAACTCTAGCATTTATAGCCTAAGCAGTTCGACAGTTTTTGAACAAATTAAATTTCTAATTTTCCCCGCTTGGGAAGTGGACAATAAATTAGAAAGTTTCCTGCATTCCAGTTCAGATTGGACGGAATTAGTCGAAGATTTAGCTGATTATTATCGCGAATGTGGTACAGGAATTTTTGCCCGTTATCAAGCTTTAAGGTGGCAAGAAGGCAGATTACAAGGAATTACTCATCCCGATCCCGTACAGATTCAAGAAATAGTCGGTTATGAAATGCCTAAGGAAACCTTGATTAAAAACACTGAGTTTTTATTGGCAGGTTATCCCGCTTTAAATGTCTTACTCTATGGCAGCCGTGGTTCAGGAAAATCCTCTTTAGTCAAGGGATTATTGCAAAAATATCATAGTCAGGGATTGCGCTTAATTGAAGTGGCAAAATCGCAATTAAAAGACCTACCATTAATTATTGAAATCCTGCGAGATTTGCCACAAAAATTTATTATCTTTGTCGATGATTTATCCTTTGAAGAAGACGATGAAGCTTTTAAAGCTTTAAAAGTTGTTTTAGAGGGAAGCATCACCGCTAGACCGAAAAATGTCGTAGTTTATGCCACTTCTAATCGCCGACATTTAGTCAGAGAGTTTTTTGCCGATCGACCCCGACCAAAAGATGGGGATGAAGTGCATAATTGGGACACAGTACAAGAAAAATTATCCTTTAGTGATCGCTTTGGTTTAACCCTAACTTTTGAACCTGCTAATCAAGAAAAATATTTTAAAATAGTGCGTCATTTAGCAGGTTTAGCTAAATTAAAAATTAGCTTAGAAGACTTAGAATTTCGTGCCAAACAATGGGCAACCCAACATAATGGGCGATCGGGAAGAACTGCTAGACAATTTATTGATTTTCTGCAAGGGGAATTAGCATTAAATAAGTAGGGTCTGCTGAAAAAGTTTTTCGGTGGGGGTTGGGGGTTGGGGGATGGGGGA
>NZ_JADBSA010000092.1:0-6432 GCF_020246945.1 Microcystis sp. M113S1
TGGGATTCGTACAATCCTGCTAAATTGTTGAGGGAAGCTGCCACATCGGGATGATTGTCTCCTAAGAGTCGTTTTCTCAAATCTAATGCTTCTAGATGGAGAGGTTCCGCTTCTGTGTATTTGCCTTGGGAACGGTACAATGCTGCTAAATTGTTGAGGGATTGTGCGACATCGGGATGATTGTCTCCTAAGAGTCGTTTTCTCAAATCTAAAGCTTCTAGATAGAGAGGTTCCGCTTCTGGGTATCTGCCTTGGGAATAGTACAATGCTGCTAAATTGTTGAGGGATTGTGCGACATCGGGATGATTGTCTCCTAAACGGGTTCGAGTTGCGGTTAAACAAGCTTGATAGTAAGGTTCAGCAATAGCATACAATCCTTGTCCATTATAATAACGAGCTAAACCGGTATAGGACCACAATAAATCCTCATCAGCGATATATTCTGGATATTCCCCGACAGATGCTTGCAGATGGAGAAGGAAAGGTTTAAAATCTTCAACGATTTCTACAGTGGGATTATAGGGCATTTCTGCCGATTTTTTGGCCATAATCGCACAATAACGGCGTTTTGCTGGTTCTGCGTGGGGTGATGCTTCTAACTTATCCCGAAAATAGCGACGCAACAGGGGATGAATTTCATACCAACCCTCACCCTTATCCTGAACTAAACTCAGATGGACTAAACTATCGGTTAACCATTCCTCCACTGTATCCCCATCCTCATCGGGAAATAAATCCAGAATCATCCCCTTGGGAAAGGGCGCAAGAGCGAATAAACTGAGGTAAAGTGCCAAAATTTGGGCATCTGGTTCGCTATTCAACTCCTCCCAACTGAGATTAAAGGCAGCTTTCAACCCTCTTTCTGCTGTCATTTCCCCATGAAACTTGGGATTTTTGGCTAAAATTCGCTCCTCTAAGCCGTTTTCTGCTAATTTCTGCCGTATTCTGCTAATTTTCCAATCCTGTCGTCGTACCAGCAACCTTGCCACCAATTCTAACGCCAAGGGTAAATAACCCAAATCCTGACACAATAATTTAGCTTCTTCGATTTGTGTGTCAATTCTGTTATCTCCGAGGTAGGAACGCAATAAATCAAGAGCATCTTCTTCTTTTAAGACTTCTACCCGAAAAGTCGCAATTGTCGCTGATAAATATTCCTTGCGAGTGGTAATTAAAACCTGAAAGCGTTTCTCTTCTTGCGGTGGTAAATAATCCTTAATTTGCTGATAATCCCGCACATCATCAAAAATAATTAAGACATTTCCCGCTAACCAGTTTTGCCAACAATAACGAATTTTTATGTCTAATTCTCCCTCATCTGGTAAAGTTAATTTGAGATATAACCGCGCAAAATCTAAAATAGAAGTACCGATAAAACCGCCATCACTCTCTGCCACATTTAACCAACATATACCACCGGGATAGGCTTTTTCTCGCCATTGTTGCCAACCAAATTGTCTGGCTAATTCGGTTTTACCTATGCCTCCCATTCCCGTTAAGGTAGATATAGCAAGCTTTTGGGATTCTTGTAATTTATTTTTTAACTTAATTAATTCCTTATCCCTACCAACAAATTTAGGAATATTACTATTAGATAAATTGTGAGGATTGGGTTGAGGAGGCTCTTGGTTAGGCGGATAATTATAAATATTTTGCTTGTCAATATTGATATCGCCTTGAGCATAATTGGCTATTTTTTGATCCATATTGGTAACATAATGCTGTGACAAAAAAATATTTACTTATACAATATTAACACATCAAAAGGGGAAGGGCGAACACGATTCGCCCCTACAATAACATTTTTTTCCGTTCCGTAGGGGTGCGTTGCACGCGCCCAAGACATTACATTGTGATATTTTGTTCATTAATATTAATGTCCCTTTGAGAAAAATTAACAATTTTTTCAATGGTTTTGATATAGGTTTTTTGTCCAGAGGATTGAGATTGCAAAGCCTTAGCAATATCGTTAAGAATATCCTTTAAATTAGGTAAAGGTTCGGCTTCTACAATGTCAACCAACTCGGTCATAATTTGGCTTAATTCGGGACTGGTTTTAGCAACAGATTCAACCTCCAGAATCGCTTGTCCATAATCTAAAGGTTGTTCGGGTGCTTTTTCAATTGCGGTGACAGTATCTGGAGAAACTTGTTTCAGGGAAGTAAGAAATTTTTCTGTTTGTTGCCAAACCTTTTCTGCCACTTTTTCACCTGTTTTCTCTAACGCTTTAGTAGCGATAATTGAACCAACTGCGATCGCTGCTCCTGTAAGAGGGTCCATAGATAAAATCGGGGTGATGAGGGTTAACTTATTGATCGGATTTTTGGGGGTTAAGTTGCCAGCAATTTGACAACTCTTACCCCTATCATAGAACTTTTAATTTCATTTAGGCGGGTACTTCAATTTTACCCTGTCCGGCCAATCCAAAAGCGGCGTGAACCACTTGTAAGGCTCTGACTCCATCTTCTTGATTCACCACACAACTGATTTTTATATCAGAAGTAGCAATCATTAAAATATTAATCTTCTCCTTTGCTAAAGCTTCAAAAAAGCGTGCTGCTACCCCCGGTTGTCCTTCCATTCCCGAACCAACAATACTAACTTTGGCCACATCATTATTAACCACCACTTCCTGTAACCCCAAACTTTCCGATAGTTCTAAGAGGATTTTTTGGGCTAAATTAGCATCAGCTTGGGGCAAAGTAAAAGCGATATCCCGTCGGGGAATACCATCGACAATGCGGCAGCGTTGGGATTGAATAATCATATCGACACTGACATTTTTTGCCGCTAAAACCGAGAAAATTCTCGCTGCCATCCCGGGGCGATCGGGGACGCGACGAATAGCCATTTGTGCCTGATTATTATCTAGGGCCACTCCCCGTACCGGGACTAAATTGTGAGGGATTTCGCGATGAGCAACTTTAGCAGAATACTCCAGTTGAAAAGCATTACAAAGGACTTTAATTGCTTTTTCTCCGTCCGCTTCATCGATGACACAACTGACTTTTACTTCAGAAGTGGAGATCATTTCGATATTAATTGCCGCTGCGGCCAAAGTGCTAAATATTTGGGCAGCAATTCCCGGCCGGCCAATCATTCCAGCGCCGGTAATGGCGATTTTAGCGGCCCCAGATTCGATGATCACTTCCGCTTCCTCTGTATTAGTGGGATGGGAACGTAAAGCTGGTGCGATCGCTTCGGCCACGGATTCGGCTTTTTTCAAGGCATTTCCCATCACCGTAAAGGCAATATCGTTGCTGTCCCCCTCGTGAATC
This sequence comes from Microcystis sp. M113S1, assembly GCF_020246945.1. Classification (NCBI taxonomy): domain Bacteria; kingdom Bacillati; phylum Cyanobacteriota; class Cyanophyceae; order Chroococcales; family Microcystaceae; genus Microcystis; species Microcystis sp. M113S1. The sequence continues at coordinate 3,279 of NZ_JADBSA010000092.1, forward strand.
GATTGAATAATTAAATCCACGTCCACCTGTTGATGAGCGATTTCCCCGAATAAACGGGCAGCGATACCGGGACGATCAGGAACCCGTAAAAGGGCGATTTTCGCCTGATTGCCGTCAAATTCCACCGCATCCACGGCTTTTGTCAATTCCAATCCTTGCAGGGTGCGCGGTTTCGGTGCCGGGGATGTCACCCAAGTACCCGGATCCTCAGTCCAACTGGAACGGACAACCAAGGGAACCCCGAAATTTTTAGCGATTTCCACCGCTCGCGGGTGGAGAACTTTCGCCCCTAAACTGGCTAATTCGAGCATCTCATCGCAGGTAATTTGGTCTAAAAGACGCGCTTCGGGGACTAAACGGGGGTCAGTGGTGAGAATACCGGGTACATCGGTGTAAATTTCGCAAAAATCGGCTTTTAAGGCGGCTGCTAGGGCCACGGCCGAGGTATCGGAACCACCGCGGCCTAGGGTGGTAATCTCTAGTTGATCGCTATCGCTGACACCTTGAAAACCAGCGACAACAACTACTTTACCCTCCGATAGATGTCGGGAAAGGCGATCGGTTTTAATTTCTAAAATACGGGCGCGACTATGTTCGGATTCCGTGACAATTCCCACCTGAGCGCCGGTTAGGGAGATGGCCGGTTGTCCGATTTCCTCTAGGGCCATACTCATCAAGGCGATCGTCACCTGTTCCCCCGTGGATAATAACATATCCATCTCCCGGCGCGAGGGTTCGGCGGCGATCTGTTTGGCTAAATTGACCAATCCATCGGTGGTTTTACCCATGGCAGAAACGACCACCACCACGGTATTTCCTGCTATTACCGTATTTTTGACCCGTTGAGCTACCGATTGAATGCGTTCCACGGAACCTACCGATGTACCACCGTATTTTTGGACAATTACAGCCATAGTTGTCAGCGCTAGAGACTTTCTATCTTTGTTCAATCTCCAACTTATCAAAATTCCTTAACGTTAAGTGGTTTTGGTTAACATTCCTTATGTTTTATCTCAAATGCCGACTATCTAAATTAATCCTTAAGACTGCAGCGGAGAAGGGAGCGCCGGAGCTAGGTTGAGGCAGTCCGAGCATTTGTACTAAAATACCCATACTCAGTTTAAATCCAGTACATTTATGCTATTTTAATAGTATTTTTATCGTTTCCTCCTCTTATTTCTGCGTTTATTAGATAGGTATTATGAAAGATATTTTAATGTTAGATACAGTAACAATTATCAATGTTTTCGGGTTGCGTCTGTTTCCCTCCAGAGTTTAATTTAAACCTTTAAGGGCAGCAAATAAATAATTAGCTAAAGTCACTCCATCTACTCCTAATTCTGTCCTTTCTTTGGCCGCTAAAATGCCGGCTTGAGCGTGTAAAAAAGCCGCTAATGCGGTTGCTTCCGAGGGTTTATCTGGCATTTGGGTTAAGAATCCGCCGATTAATCCCGTTAAGACATCACCACTACCACCTCGCGCTAAAGCGGAGGTACTTTCGGGGATTATATACATTTTACCTTCCGGAGAGGCGATTATAGTTCTGGCTCCTTTTAATAACACAATTGCACCAGTTTGTTGAGATGCTTCTTGAGTGATATGAATCCTATCTTGAGAACCTAATAAGTTAGGAAATAAGCGTTTAAATTCTCCCCAATGAGGCGTTAAAATTGTCTTATTCTGACGAGATAATAATTTTTCTATGCCCAATTGAGCCAAAATATTTAAAGCATCGGCATCGAGTATAATCGGTTTATCACTATCTAAAACCTGTTCGATAATAGCAGGATTTTCTGTGGTTAATCCAGGACCACAGGCGAGGACATGATAATTATTTAATTCTAGGGGAAGTTCGGCAATAGCTCCCGCGGCAGTTTCAGGACAATCGATAATTAATGCTTCTGGTAAATGACTAATTAATAAAGATTTGAGGGCAGCAGGAACGGCAATCGAAAGCATTCCCACACCACTACCTCGCGCTCCTAATCCGGCAAGAATTGCCCCCCCTGCATAACGACGAGAACCACAGATAATTAATAAATGTCCCTGCTGATATTTATGGGTAAGTAGAGGACGGGGTAAAGGTAAATAAGGGCGAATTAGATCGGGATTAACCCTCAGAATTGGCGGTGAATCTTGTAGAATTGTTTCTAGGTCAAGGGGACTAATTCCTATGTCAATTAACTCCACTTTACCTAGATAGGGTAAGGCCAAATCTTGTAAAAAAGCGCGTTTCCAGAGTCCTAAACAAAAGGTATGAGTGGCTTTAATTGCCGTGCCTAAAACCTCTCCAGTGTCGGTGTGAATTCCTGAAGCAATATCGATACTAATTATCGGTTTTTGCCAACTATTAATTTTATCGACTAATTCGGCAATATCTCCCGATAAAGTCCTTTCTAAACCAAAACCGAAGAGACCGTCGATAATTAACTGACAATCCTCCAAAGATTCTAAAGTTTTCTGAAAAATTAAGCCTAAATGCTTGACATAATTAGCCTGTTGTGCTGTTAAATCCTTGAGTTTGGCGATCGGACAAAAAAGAGATACTTGATAACCAGCAAGATGTAATTCTCTAGCAATCACGAGAGCGTCGCCGCCATTGTGACCAGGGCCAACGATAACGCCGATTTTGGGGAAATTAGCCAAAGAATAGAACTTTTTAAGCTGTTGTGCCGTTAACAGGGCTGCCTTTTCCATCAAAGCGGCCACAGGCATACCGGAGGCAAAAATCGCCCCTTCAATGCGACGCATCTGCTCGCTATTAACCACGTTTGACTGATAATTGTAGCTCATTCGAGGGATAAATTACCTGTTAGCAGGTCTAGATAACTTTTTTGCCGAAAAATTCCCAATTAGCCCGAATTTTCACCGGCTGAAGGCTGGGTTGGGTGATAATAACCAGATCATCGAAAATTTTGGGTCTGAAACCCCGTCGTTCTACGACGGCTTTACCGTTAAATACTAGCGCATTTACCAAATATATGCTAAAATGCTCCCCATGGAAAAAGCCTATTCGTTTCGATTTTACCCCACACCCGAACAAGAGTCGCTATTGCGGCGCACTTTGGGCTGTGTAAGATTAGTTTACAATAAAGCTCTCCATCTCAGAACACAAGCATGGTACGAAAAGCAAGAAAGAGTAGGCTACGCTCAA
>NZ_JADBSA010000093.1:0-4754 GCF_020246945.1 Microcystis sp. M113S1
CTGCCCACAAATAAAATTCAGAGCCGTCCGGGCAGTCGGCAGACGTTAAACTAAAACGCTTGTGGATTCGGTCTGACGGGGGCATAGTCTTCCGATTGTGTCTAGTTAAGAGGAGTAGAAGCAAGAATCTCCCGTCACAGCCTAGCTTGACGGCGAGAGTGTCAAGTCTAATCGCGCAGGAGTTCCCCAGTGAGTCCAGAAACCCTTTTAGAACCAACCCTAGTTGATCCCACTCCCAATTTAAACCCGAATCAACCCTTCGATCGAGATAGTTTTAACAGCTATGTGATGAATACTTATGGTCGCTTCCCTATTGCGATCGCCAAAGGGTTAGGCTGTCTTCTCTGGGATACTTCCGGTAAACAATACCTTGATTTTGTTGCGGGAATTGCCACCTGTACCCTCGGTCACGCACACCCCGCTTTAATTGCAGTGGTTAGCCAGCAAATCCAAAAACTCCATCATGTCTCGAATTTATACTATATTCCCGAACAAGGGGAACTAGCTAAATGGATTGTCGATCATTCCTGCGCTGATAAAGTCTTTTTCTGTAATTCTGGTGCGGAAGCGAACGAAGCGGCGATTAAATTAGTACGAAAATATGCCCATACGGTGCTAGATTTCCTCGAACAGCCGGTTATTTTAACCGCTCACGCTAGTTTTCACGGTCGGACTTTAGCTACCATCACCGCAACCGGTCAACCGAAGTATCAAAAAGACTTTGAACCCCTGATGCCGGGGTTTGCCTATATTCCCTATAATGATATCGAAGCGGTAGAAAATGCGATCGCTGATCTCGATGAGGGTAATCGTCGGGTGGCTGCGATTATGTTGGAACCCTTGCAGGGTGAAGGGGGAGTTCGTCCAGGGGATATCGAATATTTCCAACGTTTACGGCAAATTTGCGACGAAAATAACATTTTGCTTGTCTTTGATGAAGTACAGGTGGGAGTCGGAAGAACTGGTAAACTCTGGGGTTATGAGAATTTAGGAGTGGAACCGGATATTTTCACTTCTGCTAAGGGTTTAGCGGGTGGTATTCCCATCGGTGCGATGATGTGCAGAAAATTCTGTGATGTGTTTGAACCGGGTAGTCATGCGAGTACCTTTGGAGGTAATCCTTTCGCTTGTGCCTCAGCTTTAACAGTATTACAAACCATTGAACGGGATCATATTCTCGAAAATGTCCAGCACCGAGGGGAACAATTACGCAGCCGTTTACGCGTGATTGCTTCTCAATATCCCCATCTATTTGTCGATGTGCGCGGTTGGGGTTTAATTAATGGTCTGGAAATTAATTCAGAAAGTGAGTTGGTTTCATCTACCATTGTTAATGCAGCTTTGACAGAGGGTTTATTAATTGCTCCGGCCGGTCCGAAAGTTCTCCGTTTTGTCCCTCCTTTAATTGTCTCGGAAACAGAAGTAGATGAGGCTATGGATAAACTAGAAGTTGCTATCGCTAAAGTGGTTTAATTTCAGTTATCAGTTATCAGTTATCAGATGTAAGTTTTAAGTTTTAAGTTTTAAGTTGACAGTTTCCAGTTATGAGTCAATTCTTTTTGAGCTTTATCCCCCTAACTGTCACCTTTTCACTGGACTAGGGGAGGATAAATCTACTGTTGTTCGGGGTAAATAAAATGATCACTTCTGAACCTATTTATTCCCTCCCTAAAACCCCTCCTTTAGAAAATGGGGATCAACTAAGTCGCCAGGAATTTGAGTGCCGTTATCAGAACCTTTCTGAAATAAAAAAAGCCGAATTAATTGAAGGAATAGTTTATATGTCTTCTCCTGTGCGAGTGCAGAGTCATGGAGAACCTCATTCTGATATTTTAACTTGGTTAGGGGTCTATAAAGCTGCCACAATTGGGGTGATGTCTGCGGATAATACCACAGTGCGTCTGGATGCAGATAATGAGGTACAACCGGATGCTTTACTAAGAATTAAAATTGCTGGACAATCAACTATTAGTAACGATGATTATATCGAAGGTGCGCCAGAATTAATCGTAGAAATCGCCGCTTCTAGTGCTTCCTATGATCTCCACAATAAATGGCGAGTTTATCGTCGTAATCAAGTGCAAGAATATCTTGTTTGGCGAGTTTATGAACGTCAATTAGATTGGTTCCGATTAAATGCTGGAGAATATATTAAACTTGAACCCGATAGTCGAGGGATAATTTACTCGCAGGTTTTCCCTGGTCTTTGGTTAGATGTTAATGCTTTATTAGCGGGTAACTTAGGACAGGTTTTGACAGTTTTACAGCAAGGTTTAGCCAGTCAAGAACATCAAGATTTTCTGAAGATATTATCTCAAAAAAAATAGTAATTGATATTTAAATATATGAATTGGCATCCTGACGCTTATCAAGCTTTAATTGCCGAAGATTATCCTCAAGCTGCGGCAATCTACGAGGAACTAATCGATAACAATCCCGAAAATATTTCTGACTATTGGTACTTGGGAGTTGCCTATCTTCTGCAAAATTTAGAAGCAGCAGCACAGGTGATGTGGCAAAATGTTTTCAGGGAAGGAAATCCCGAACAAGTTAAGCAATGGCAAGCAGAATTAGAAGCAGTTTTAGACGCAGAAGCGCGACGACAACAAAGCAAAGGTGATCTGGCAGCTGTAGAATATCTTCGCTATCATCTACAGGAAATTGTTCCCAAGTCAATTAATAATTTATTAGCTTTATTCGATTTAGCTTTAGATTTAGAAATATTCGATCCAGAAGAACTACTTAATTATCCTATTCAAGACAATCTCAGATATAATCCTAACCGAGAATTGCTTTTAAATGTAGTTCTCAAAAGTCTTTTATATCCCCACGAATTAACTTTAGATTTAGCTCAAGCAAGTTTACCCTACCTAGAGGAATTAGCTGATAGTTTTATCCCGCAAGCTTTTCAGATAGCGGCACGAGTCACCAACGAGCAACAAAGTCCCACTTTTGGAGTAGAAATTATTAAACTTTGTCTGCAATTAAGACCAAATGATCTGAGTCTTTTAGAACAGTTAGTTAACCTCTATATTTTAGCCGAAGACTTTGATAATTCTTTGATAACTGCCTATCAATTGCGAGAAATTTGTCTAACTCCAACCCTAAAGTTATACAGTAATTATCTAATTTTGTTAATACTTTTGCGCTGGGGAGTTTGGCAAGAAATTGAGCATATTTATCAAGAATATCAGAATTTATTACAGGAATTAATCCGTCAGAAAAATATCACTTTAGAACCAATTATTAAAACTAGCTTTCTCAATGTTTCTAGTCCTTTACCCTACCTAGGCGATCGAGCCTTAGCCAATCGACAATTAACTAATCGCGTCGCCGAAATTTTCCTTGATAATAATAGTTTTAAAACTCCTTTGCTTACGATCAAAAAAGTTCAAGAAAAACTAACGATCGGTTATCTTGCCAGTACCTTAAAACATCATTCCGTCGGTTGGTTAAGTCGTTGGTTAATTCACCATCATGATCGAGAAAAATTGCAAATAGCCATCTATACTATTAACCAAGAAGAAGATGAAATTACCCGTCAATGGTTTCGGGATAGCCGAGATATTATCCGTCATTTTCCCTACGCTCAAAATCCCCTAGAAGTTGCCCAACAAATTCAACAAGATCAGATAGATATTCTGGTAGATTTAGACAGTTTAACCCATAATCTCACCAATCAGATTATGGCACTGAAACCCGCAGCAAAACAAGTGACTTGGTTAGGTTGGGATGCTTCTGGATTAGCAACTATTGATTACTATATCGCCGATCCCTACGTTTTACCCCAGCAAGCGGAGGAATATTATCGAGAAAAAATCTATCGTTTACCAGAGACATATTTAGCAGTGGATGGTTTTGAAATCGGCACTCCCAATCTACGTCGAGAAGATTTAGAAATTCCCCCCGATGCTACCATCTATTTTTCCGTACAAAGTGGCATGAAACGCCATCCTGATACCATTAAACTTCAGATGAAAATTCTCGCACAAGTGCCTAATAGTTATTTTCTGATTAAGGGAGTCGGTAAGACTGAAAAAATTCAAGAATTATTTACTGAAATAGCGATTCGGGAGGGAGTTAATCCCCAAAGATTGCGGTTTTTACCGAGAGATATAGATGAATATACCCATCGCGCTAATTTACAGATTGCCGATGTGGTGTTAGATACCTATCCCTACAATGGTGCTACCACCACCTTAGAAGTTTTATGGCAAGGAATCCCTTTAGTTACACTGGTAGGAGAACAATTTTCCGCCCGCAATAGTTATACTTTTATGATTAATGCTGGTATTGAAGCCGGAATTGGCTGGAATGAGACAGAATATATCGACTGGGGAGTAAAATTAGGACTCGATCGCTCCCTTCGTCAAGACATCAGCCATCAACTGTTAGGAAATCGTGACATAGCTCCCCTCTGGCAAGGGAAAAAATTCGCTCAAAATATGGAAAACGCCTATCTAAAAATCTGGGAGGGAAGTTGTTGACATCCTCGCCGCCGTAAAACGGACGGCGATTCCTCACCACGCCACTTTTTTAGGGTGGTCGCTGAATGGGGTTGACGCTTCATAGGATGCTGCTACCTTAGCGGTAGTCTTACGCTTTCCTCTACGTCCGTTTAAAGTCTCCGAATGTCCTCCGGCGACCTTGATATTTACCGCAGCGTTTACATCTCGATCATGAAAAGTTCCACAGAAAAGACATTCCCACTCACGGATATTTAACGCCTTTTTCCCGCCGATATTCCCGCAACA
>NZ_JADBSA010000094.1:0-4611 GCF_020246945.1 Microcystis sp. M113S1
AGCGAGTCACGGATGCAACCAGTTGTCTAAATCCGTCAAAGTGTCAAAGTCTAATAAAGCGAGTCCTAAGTCTTCTAATCGCTCCACAGGAAGGCTGCGGATGATTTCTTCTAGATTCTGGGGTATTTCACCGAAACGTCGCTGAAGAAGTCTAATAACAAGATTGGCCTCTTGAATTCTACCCTGTTCAAGACCCTGCTGTACCCCCTCTTGAACCGCTTGTTCTCTATCCTGTTGGTAAAGTGGAGCTAAACGCATAATAAACTGCCTATCCTCCTGTGTTTTTTTCGATAACGCTTCTAAATTTCTACTCAAATTATACAATAAGTTTAAAGAAGCCGATTTTAGAGGAGCATTCGGTGATAATCTCTCTAATTCATCGATAGCTCTCTCTCTTGTTCATCCTCTACTATTTTTCTAATCGGAGACTACTGGCTACTGACTCCTAACCCTAACAACAATTTTTGATTTTTGCCGCAAACCCTAAATAATCTTCCGGTTGTCGTTTGCCAGGCTCAGAACTAGGATAGGAAAGAACGAGGCATTAATGCAGCAAGAGAGGCTTATACTGTGACTAATGTAGCGATCGATGTCCGATTAACCGAGACTTCTCTGTGGCAATGGCAAATATGGCAAGGATTGCCCTATCTTACCTGTAGTCTCCTAGAGGACTGGTCCCACGGCTTTTTTACCCGTCATTATTACCCCCAAACCCCGGAAGCTTTTACGGCTGCTCTGGGGACAAATGTACCGGTTTATCGGGTTAAACAGGTACATGGCGATCGCCTATTAAATCCCCAAGGGATTACTAACCCGGAAATTGTTGAAGCGGATGGAATTATCACCGATGCTTCCGGTCAAGGGATTTGGGTGGCCAGTGCTGATTGTACGCCCGTACTAATAGGCGATCGCTCTACTGGTGTTGGGGTGGCGATTCATTCTGGATGGAGAGGGACGGCCAAAAGGATAGTTCCCAAAGCAGTAAAGCAGTTATTAAACTCCGGTAGTTGTTTAGATAACTTAGTGCTGGCCCTGGGGCCGGCAATTGCCGGGGAAGTGTATCAAGTAGAGACAGAAGTTGCCGCAGAAGTGGGTTTAAGTTTATTCCCCCAAGAAACCAATCCCGACCAAATTCTGGCGAATTTATTTAACCTGTCCCCCTCCCCCTTATTTGCTGACGAGGAAAAAGGAAAAGTGCGCTTAGACGTGCGACGGGTGATTTATCATCAACTACAACAGTTAGGAATTAGGGATGAACAAATTGCGATCGCTCCTTTTTGTACCTATCAACAAGAGGATCATTTTTTCTCCTATCGTCGGGAAAAAGCCAAAAAAATTCAATGGTCTGGCATAGTTAGCCGTTAATAACTCGGTGGACATTCTCACTCAAGAATTCGCCCTTTCTTTTCACTGATTACTGATTACTGCTCACTGATAACTGAAAAATCCCCCCCCTCTCCCATGCGTATTGTTTTTTTCGGAACCCCGACTTTTGCTGTTCCCACCCTAAAAAAATTATTAGCCAATCCCGATATAGAAGTAATTGCCGTCGTTACCCAACCGGACAAGCGCCGGGGAAGGGGTAATCAATTAATCCCCTCACCGGTGAAACAAATAGCCATAGAACAGCAAATACCGGTTTGGCAGCCCAAAAGTGTCAAAAAAAACGCTCGAACCTTAGATTTTCTCAGACAATCGCGAGCGGATGCCTTTGTGGTGGTTGCCTACGGACAAATTCTCTCCCCAGAAATTCTAGAGATGCCGAGATTAGGCTGTATTAACGTTCATGGCTCAATTTTACCGAAATATCGGGGAGCAGCCCCCGTGCAGTGGTGCATCGCTAGGGGAGAAAAAGAAACCGGCATTACCACCATGTTAATGGATGCGGGCATGGATACCGGACCGATGCTACTGAAAGCCTACACCCCGATCGCTCTTTTTGACCATGCCGAACAGGTGGGAGCAACCCTAGGACAAATAGGGGCGGATTTGCTCCTAGAAACCCTCTCTAAGCTCGATCGAGCAGAAATTACCCCAATTCCTCAAAATAACGACGATGCCACCTATGCCCCTTTAATTCAAAAATCCGACTATCTAATCCACTGGCAAGATTCGGGCCGGAGAATTCACGATCGAGTCCGGGGTTTTTATCCTAATGCGCTAACCACTTTCCGGGGACAACCTCTAAAAGTGATGGCGACTATTCCCCTAGACGATCCTAGTCAACTGCCTCGAGAATTACAGACAAAAGACCTTTCTCATCTAAGCGGAGAAGTGGGATCGATCGTGGCTCTCTGGAAAAATTTCGGGCCGGTAGTGCAGACGGGTGAGGGTTTATTATTATTAGAAGAAGTGCAATTATCGGGGAAACCTCCGCGTTCTGGTGGGGATTTGGTCAATGGTTCCCGTTTAACTATCGGTGAGATTTTCGGTCAATAGTTTTCGGGGTATGGCTTTCCTTTGCTCCTCTATGCTTCACCGGTGAAGATTTTTTTCAACCGGCGAAAGCGATCGGAATAACTTCTCAATACTTTGACCGCAAACATGGGGGTTTCCTGCACGGCAAATAAAAACTGCGGTTGATTGAGACAGGCTAATTTACAATCAGTTTTGGCAATAGCTGTGGATTCTCGCAGTTTATCTGGGTGCAGGAGCGATCCTGCTCCGAATACATCCCCTTTTTCTAGAGTTTCTATCAATTGTTCCTTGATATACATCTCCACTTCTCCGCTAAGAATACCGTACATTAACTCGCCCTCCGTGCCATCGGCAAAAATAACTTCACCAGCTGGAAAAGTGCGATCGGGATGATTTTCGAGAATTTTAATCGTCTCTACGGGACTTAACATGATTTAACAATAATTTTTCGGGTTATCTCTCCCATTTTCCGATATATTGAACTCCCCGATCATCGTTTTTGTATGTAAGAACACTTGAAACCTCTCTACCTGACAAAGATTCGGTTTGATTCTCAGAAATGCTTTGTTTAATCCTTGTCGGGGAGGGAAAATTTCTGTCTTCATACCTTTATCCTCTTCCTACCCAATCCGATTTTTCAGTCTATTTTTTTCTCTCTTATCTTCGCTGAAAAACCCTATATATATGGGCGCACGGATTCCGATTATACATAAAGTATAAAGCAAGTCTCGCCATTTGTCAAGGGTTTTCTGAAAATCTCCCCCACTTCCCACTTCCTTGACAAAACACCGGGGTTAAAACTGTTCGATCGCTTCTTGGGTGATTTCTGCGATCGCTGCTAAACTGGGACTGACCTGGCCGATATCGGTGGATAACCAGAGAAGATACTCGACGTTACCCGCAGGTCCGGTAATGGGAGACCAAGTTAAACCCCGATAGAACCATCCTAAGACTTCGGCGGCCTGTAAAACCTGAAAAATCGCCCCTGCTTGGTCTTGGTGGTCGCGAACTACCCCTTTTTTGCCAACTTTTTCCCGTCCCACCTCGAATTGGGGTTTGACCAATAAAATCGCTTCTCGCGGTGGATTTAATAGCGTCCACAGGGTCGGTAAAACTTTGGTCAAAGAAATAAAGGACAGATCCATAACTGCTAAATCGGCGGGGTTTTCCTGTCCGTATAACTTTTCCGGGGTTAAATAGCGAAAATTAGTTCTTTCTAGTAAAATAACCCGTTCATCCTGCCGTAAACTCCACGCCACTTGTCCATAACCCACATCGACCCCATAAACCCGTTTTGCTCCTTTTTGCAAGAGACAATCGGTAAATCCCCCCGTGGAAATGCCTCCATCTAAACAAATGCGATCGCAGACATCGATGGCAAACAATTCTAAGGCCTTAGCTAATTTTTCGCCCCCCCTTGACAAATAGGGCAGTTTCTGCTTAACCTCGATCGCCGCTTCTGGATCGATTTCTGTGGCCGGTTTATCGATGATTTGATGATTGACTTTCACCTCTCCAGCGCGAATTAATCGCTGTGCCTGTTGACGGGAATCACAGAGATTTTTGGCTACTAATAATAAATCTAATCTTTGTTTCGGCAAGGAAGGCCTCCCAATAATCAGCGCCTAATTCTAAAAAATACCTTATTTTTCCGCAAGCAATCCCAGAAGGAAGATTATAAGTAAGGAGAGGGGTAAGCGAAACCCATCAGCTACATTTTCGCTGCCATTCCGATATTTTATGGATAAAGATACTCAATTCGCCGTTTTGGTCATTGGCATCCCCTTTCTAGGACTAGCTTACTGTGGCTTGATTTTTGCCGTGATGATCTATTGGGTGTGGGCCCGGGAACATCCCGTAACCATGGCCACTTTTTTCGTCCTTGCTCCTTCTTTGATTTCTGGCTCTATCTGGCTGTTAGCCTCCTATAAAGCCCGCCAAAAGCAGCGTTTAGGGTTATAATTGTATAATTGGCAAGACTATCCCATTGGCCTCTAGAGAACAACTAATGTGGGGCAATGTGGGGGTGAATTGCCTTCCCGCTCCCCTAGATAGGGTCTGCTGAATAAATCTAAAAACCTTGTTGGGTAAGACTTTTAGACTTTTTGTCAATCAAAAAGTACCAGGACTGGGAGTGATCAGGGGGAAAATTCAGGTACTTTTTCCCTGAAAATTAGGTAGTTGACCACCTGA
>NZ_JADBSA010000095.1:0-2878 GCF_020246945.1 Microcystis sp. M113S1
ACTTTAAACTCTAAGACAAACATTTTACGCAGGGGGTACTTAGATAAAATCAGTATAGCACAATAAAAGTTAAGTTAACAAGCTATAGTTTAAAAAGCCGTCCTAAAAGGACGGGGCTTTAACCCAAAATTTCGGTAAAATTAACTTCTTGGTTAGGATAGGCAATAGGCAATAGGCAAGACCTCCCTTGTCTCGTGCCAAGGTTCTACCTTAGCACGAGACAAGAGAATGGAGTCGCCCCCACCCTACTATTCCTATTTGCGTTTTTTCAGGCTAGAAGCTAACCCTAGTCCCCCTAATCCTAACAAGGCAACAACGGAACTGGGTTCAGGAACGGACTGGGTCTGTTCTGTCCCATTAATACTAAATTGGTAAGGCCCATCAGTAGGAAAAACAGACCAAGTTCCCCCTTGATTGCCACTAAAAACGTAACCATCACCAATCGTCCAACCAGAGAGCATTTAGGTAGAAATGTCAAGCCCCTAAAACTAGGGGAGCAAACTTTCTGCCATGCTCAACTGCTCAAATACATAGCTTTTTACTTTCTCTCAGATTAACTCCTGTCAGTTCAACCTGCTAAATGTAATAATCAGGGATTTTTGTCTGTTATAATTTATACAAAATAACCTGCGATTACCCTGAGTTTTTAGTGAGCGGTATTAACTGGAGTTCAGACCGATTTTACTCGCCGGCCGTGAAACCGTTATCTAGGGTTAGCTGAATAAATCTTAAAACCTTGTTGGGTAAGACTTTTAGACCTTTTGTCAATCAAAAAGTACCGGATATGGGAGTGATCGGGGGAAAATTCCGGGACTTTTTCTCTGAAAATTAGGTAATTGACCCCCTCAGAATCGGTAAAAACCTACACCCCACACCCCACACCCTGTCCCCACAAGAAACTTTTTGCCGCAAACCCTATCTAGCAAGGTTTTCAGTCTTGATGAGCCTTTCAGTATCCTGTGAGATTAAACGCTTATGTAATTTAGGACTTACGCACTGTACAAATTCACCATGATGTGCATGAACGAAAATCCGTCGTTTCAGACTTTTGGCGATTAACTCCCGAACGATAGCGATCGCTCAAAGGTCATCAAAAAATCAGGTTAAAATACCTGAAACCCATACACCATATCCGGTCGGTCCTGTCAATGCCTAAGTCCTATAATTGTCAATATAGATTTACGAACTTTTTTGTCGAAACCGGATCTTAAACTTTAAAAATAGGCATGATGGGAATAGTTGGGATCGAGGGGGTGGAAAGATGGATAGAATGGTGGCTTTGTACTTACATATACTTGGCGAGCTCAGGAATTCACGCTACCCTAGGTATCGGGTTCTTTACATTTTGTTACTTAACATCCGTAAAAAAACCTGGTTCATTTACTTTATTTTCTCAAAAAAGAATCTTAAAACAGTATTAAGGTTTTATAATTGAGCAGTGTTGTCAGGAGGAACATTGTGTTTAAACGACTTGCAGAACAGCATCGCCAACTGGTCAAAGACTTGGTCATGGATTTACAGGCCTTAGCGATCGCACTAGAAAATCAAGGTTATCTAGCATCTTGCTACACCTGTGGCGGTCAAATGAACAGCGCATCCTTTATGGTCGGATTGGGTGAAACCCATCTAATTCGGTTTCTCGTGTCCGATTACGGCATCACCTGGACAGAAATGCGCGATGATCGAGAGTTAATGAAACTCGAAGGTGCGGAAGCCATCAGCCAACTACAGGAATTAGCCAATCTGATTAAATATCAAATTTCGCCGGCGGAATTTATTGACAAAAAACCCTCCTCCGTGCTGCAACGGTTAGAGAGGGTTTAACCCCAGATGTTACCTAGACCTGTATGTTTAGTGAACTTTTTCCCTAACCTTTCAGCCAACTGTTAGCTAGATAGGCCATTCGTTTCATCTCTTTTCGTCCCCGGGAGACGGAATCGAGGATCATGCCACAGGTCAAACTTAAAAAGGCTAAAAGCATGATCGAGGCCGATAAAATAGCGGTGGGAAAACGTGGTACTAAGCCGGTTTCGAGGTATTCAAACAGGACGGGGATCGCTAAGAGGAGGGAAATAACCGCCAAAATTAGCGAGACAAGGCTAAAAAAGAGAAAAGGACGAATTTCTTTAAAAAGTAAGATAGCGGTTCCCAATACTCGCCAGCCATCTTGAAAGGTTTTTAACTTACTTTGGGAACCTTCAGGACGTTCTCCGTAAAGGGTTGGTTCTTCGGCGAAGGGAATTTTTAATTCTAAAGCGTGGATAGTTAACTCGGTTTCAATCTCGAAACCATTGGACAAAGCGGGAAAAGATTTGACGAAACGACGAGAAAAGACGCGATAACCGGAGAGCATATCGATTAAACGCGCTCCAAACAGAAATTTCACCAATCCTGTTAAAAATAGATTACCAGCGCGATGACCGGGACGATAAGCCTGGGAGGATTTTGCCGCTTCCCGACGCGCACCGACGACCATATCCAATTGTTCCCGCAGCATTCGTTCAATTAAGCGTCGTACTGCCGCAATTTCGTAGGTATCATCACCATCGATGAGAATATAGATATCGGCCTCGATATCGGCAAACATCCGCCGGACAACATTGCCTTTTCCCGGTTGGATTTCCTGACGAACGATCGCCCCGGCTTTGAGTGCCTCCGTCACGGTATCATCGGTAGAGCGGTTGTTATAGACATAAATTGCCGCTTCTGGCAAAAAAGTTTGGAATTGGGAGACCACTTTGGCGATCGTTAGTTCTTCGTTGTGACAGGGAATAATCGCCGCAATACGATAGTTTTTCAGAGAAATCGGCGGAATAGCGGTCATTTCGATCATGGCTGACGACAATGTTTAATAATAGTTAGGGTCTGCTGAAAAAGT
>NZ_JADBSA010000096.1:0-6474 GCF_020246945.1 Microcystis sp. M113S1
GATGGCAAAACTTCCCTCAACATCGGAAACAGCCATTGCTATTACTTTTTTAGTTATCAATCTTTCCACCCTGCTTCGGCAGGTTTTTTGGGCTTTTTTATGTCTGAAATGGAAAAACCGCACTTTTTCTCGGTCAATGATGACAATAAATTATAGCTTAGAGATTAATCAACAACTAAAGCTTATGCTTTTAGCTAAGTGAAATCATTGATTAAGAGACCTGTGCTTTTCAATAACTTTTTGCCGCAAACCCTACTTATAACCGAAGCGATTCGCGCCTCTAGGAAAGGCAGCGCTTCTCGTTCTCTGCTGCCCCAAGAGAGTCCTTCCACAGAATCAATGCCACTGGCGGCTTGACACCTCTCCTGAACGGTTACGTTATCCTTAACTTCTTTCTTAACTTCCTAAACTTAGGTTACGTTATCCTTAACTTCTTTCTTAACTTCCTAAACTTAGGTTGTAGTTCCAAAATAATTCGCCGATAATTGGTTTTAAGTTAAAAGAACTTCAGAAATCAGTTGTAGAGGAAAAAATGCTTTGTTTATCTGTAGAGTCAAAATCTCAAGGCGAAATTTTTCAGGACATTTCTACTTTTGTAGATATTTTGAACCATAGAGCATTGCAGCAAGCCGAGCAAACAGCTTATATCTTTTTGGCTAATGGAGAAACAGAAACCGCCAGACTGACTTATCAGCAATTAGATCAAAAAGCAAAAGCTTTGGCGGCTCAACTTCAGTTACAAATGTCTCCGGGAGACAGAGCTTTATTGCTCTATCCATCAGGGGAAGAATTTATCATTGCTTTCTTTGCCTGTTTATATGCGGGTGTTATTGCAGTTCCCGTTTATCCTCCCCGACGTAATCAAAAGCTCTCTCGACTGCGAGCAATAACTAGAGATGCTCAAGCCAAACTGGCCTTAACTACTACATCCTTATTAAGTACTATTGAGGAAAAATTTTCGAGTGACCCTGAGTTAGTAACAGTACCTTGCCTAGCTACTAATAACATCCCGGATAAGCAAGCAGAAAACTGGCAAAAACCGAATCTTTCTTTAGAGGACATAGCTTTCCTACAATATACTTCCGGTTCCACAGGTATGCCTAAAGGAGTTATGGTTAGTCATAAAAATTTACTTCATAATGAAAAACTGATTGCTTCTGCCTTTAGACATACAACCGAAACTATTGGTGTAGGATGGTTGCCACTATTCCATGATATGGGACTAATTGGTCACGTATTACAACCCATATACGTCGGATTTCCTTCTGTGATTATGCCTCCAGAAGCATTTATCCAAAAACCGCTCCGATGGTTACAAGCTATTTCTCGCTACAAAGCTACCAGTAGTGGTGGTCCTAATTTTGCTTACGAATTATGTGCCTCTAAAATTAAACCTCAAGAGCGAGAAAATCTGGATTTAAGTTGTTGGGATGTGGCCTTTAATGGAGCCGAACCTGTTCGAGCAGCTACCTTAGAAAAATTTGCTAATACTTTCGCTGATTATGGTTTTAAGAGAGAGGCATTTTATCCTTGTTATGGGATGGCTGAAACTACTCTATTTGTGTCGGGGGGAATTAAAAGCCAATCTCCTGTGATTGAAGCGGTTGATAAATTAGCTCTTTTAGAAAATAATGCCGTTACTATTAACTCTCAACACCCGAATGCTCAATTATTAGTTGGTTGTGGTCACGCTTGGTTATCAGAAACAATTGTAATTGTGAATCCTGAATCTTTAACTGAATGTCGAGATGGGGAAATAGGAGAAATTTGGGTATCTAGTGATAGTGTAGCTCAGGGTTATTGGAATCGACCCGAACAGACAGAAGAAACTTTCCAAGCTTATTTAGCTGATACCCAGGTTGGGCCATTTCTGCGGACGGGAGATTTAGGATTTTTACTAGCTGGTGAGTTATTTATCACAGGAAGACTCAAGGATTTAATTATTGTTCAAGGACGTAATCATTATCCTCAAGATATTGAAGCCACAGTCCAACAAAGTAACTCGGCGCTGCGAAAAGATTATGGTGCTGCTTTTTCTATTGAAATAGCCGGTCAAGAGAGGCTAGTGGTTGTCCAAGAGGTAGAGCGGAGTTATCTGCGTAAATTAGACTATCCAGTCGTAATTCAGCAAATTATTAGCTCTGTTGCCGAAGAACATCAACTAGATGTTTATGCCGTGGCACTTCTTAAGACAGCAAGTATTCCTAAAACCTCTAGTGGTAAAATTCAACGAATAGCTTGTCGGACTGCTTTCCTCGCAGGAACTCTTGATGTGATTGGAGATTGGAGTAAAATTCCATCTCAAAAAAAGGACTTCATAAAACTAGAATCAGATGTTAATCATTTGTTAGAAAAATTGAAAACTTTTTCGCAATTATCAGAATCATCTGAGGGCAACACTAATCAATCCTTATTCCGCATTGATGAAGACATTGAACAGTGGTTAATTGCTAAATTCGCCGAACTAAAGGAAACGACGTATGAGAACATAGACATTCGACAAAATATCGGATTTGATTCCTTGGTAGCTGCTGAATTGAATAATCTCTTTAACACTAACTGGGGAGTTGAAATCCCTATAGATAATTTTATTGAAGGTGTTAGTGTTACTGGTTTAACAGCACTTTTGACTAACAAAATATCAGAGACTCGCTGGAAGTCTACGGAACAAATAGACCAAATGAATGATGAAGAAGTAGATGCTTTACTCAGTTCCATATTATCTAAATAGATAGGAGACAATTGAATCATGACTACCAATATTGATACTCTAAATTCGCTTTCATCTGCTCAAAAGCGCAATCTTTTGAAACAACTACTTTCAGAAAAATCTGACTATATGTCTCCGTCGAAAAATCCTAGCCAATGGGGTAATGAAAAATTTCTCGATGACGCTGAGGCAGCTGGATTTCTTCTTGGTGATGGTATTCCGGTTATGGACGGGATGAGTGGCTCTCGCATTAAACGTGATGGTCGGGAAATGATTAATTTATCAGGGATTAATTTTCTCGGACTACAACAAGAAGAGCAATTCGTTGAGATTTTTTGTAAAAATACCCGCCAATATGGTTTAGCTACGGGAGGATCTCGTCTTACTCAAGGAGTTTCCCGTCCCCATCTTTTACTGGAACAAAAGATGAACGAAATTTGGCAAAAAGATTATACTTTAACCTTTGGGACAGGAGCTTTAGCTAATATTGGTTTTATTAATGCTATGACCAGTTCTTTTGGCTTTGATGCAACTGTCACAATAGATAATGAGGATGTTGTTTTTGTTTTAGATCGAGATTGTCACTGGAGTTTATGGAATCCGCTTGCTAACCGAAAGTTTGGTTCTCAAGTATTTGCCTTTAAGCATAATGATCCTTCTTCTCTTGAGCAAGTGTTAAAGAAGATTAAATCATCGAGGGTTATTGTCGTCTTTGAAACAGTATATTCTTCTGATGGCAGTGTAGCTCCTGTTGGTGAATTAATCGAAATCTGTGAGCGTTATGGAGCTTTATCTTACGTTGATGATGCTAACGGATTTATGATTTATGGCACTCCTAATCGACCTTTCTATCAGGAGTACAAAGCTTTACGCAGAGCTACTTTTATCATGGTTTCTTTCTCCAAAGCTGTCGGTATTGAAGGGGGAGCAATCAGTGGACCGAAAGAATTTGTGAAATCTTTTGAGATTCTCTCTGGTACTTCCTTGTTTACAGCAACTATGCAACCACCAACGGCTGCTACGAATCTGGAAATTATACAGCACTTGGAGAAAAATCCAAAAATTATGGATGACTATCTAAAACGCTGTTTACAATTGCGAGAAACTCTAATTAATTTAGGTTTTCACCTCAATGATGTACCTTCTTACATTACTTCAATTATTATTGGTCAGGATGAAGTAGCTGAACAAGTACGACGAGACTTACTGGACATGGGGTATTGTATTCCTATATTCCGTTATCCTGCTGTTGAGCGGGGCAAGGCTTTAATTCGCTTGATGATCAACAATAAGCATACTGATGAGGATATTAATCTTTTTGTTGAAGCTCTCAAAAAAACACGAGAGCACTATCAATTTTAAAGCCGAAAATATCCAACTTCTGTCAATTAAGTTACCATCACAAAACTAGAAAAAATGGGTAACTTCCCCGATTCACAAAACAAAAAGGAGAAAAATGATGATTGCCAATACTTTACAAGCAGAAAAAAGCTCAACTCTTAACGCCACTGTCAACTCTTATAATGAATGGGATCCTTTAGAAGAGGTAATCGTTGGAAGTTTAGATAATGCGGTGTTTCCTCCGAATCATCTTAGTGTTCACGCCACAATTCCTCAAAGTTTATCAAAAATATTGATGTTGTTTGGTAGCCGACGTTATCCAAAATTTTTAATAGAAGAAGCGAGTAAGGATTTAGAACATTTCATCCATATTTTAGAATCTGAAGGAGTTACCGTCCGTCGTCCCGATGTTATGGATTTTAGCGTGACCTACAAAACCCCCGATTGGAAATCAAAAGGGTTATGTACTGCTTGTCCGCGAGATGGTTTGTTAGTATTGGGAGACGAAATTATTGAAACCCCGATGGCATGGCGTTCTCGATATTTTGAACTCCACGCTTACCAAACATTATTAATTGAATATTTTCAAAAAGGTGCACGATGGACTGCCGCACCGAAACCCAAGTTAACCGATCGACTCTATGATCGCAACTATCAGATACCTCAAGAAGGGGAACCGATTCGCTACGTAATCACGGAATGCGAACCTGTCTTTGATGCGGCGGATTTTATTCGCTGTGGTAAGGACATTTTTGTTACGAGAAGTAACGTGACAAATGAGATGGGAATTCAATGGCTAGAACGCCATGTTGGGGATAAATTTAATATTCATAGAGTCGAAAGTAAATGCCGACAACCGATGCACATTGATTCTAGTTTCATGCCTCTGGCTCCTGGAAAGTTATTAGTGAACCCAGATTATATTGATGTTGCTAAAATCCCAGACATTTTTAAATCTTGGGATATTCTCATTGCTCCTAAACCCGATATTGTCACAGGAGGTTTTTTCAATGCCAATGCTAGTATGTGTAGTTTATGGATTAGCATGAATGTATTAATGCTTGACGAGAAAAGGGTAATCATTGAAAAAAATCAAGAAACGATGATTCGATTTCTCAAAGATCATGGATTTGAGCCAATTCCCTGCCCTTTCATGAATTACGCGCCTTTCGGTGGCTCTTTCCACTGCGCTACCTTGGATATCCGTCGTCGAGGGACGCTACAATCCTATTTCTAGTCTTAATCCAATGCTTACCTTGACCATTTTGTGGCTGGCTTTTATTGATAGCATCAATCCCACCCCTATTGCCATCGCTATCCTGATATTTTTGTATCGGGGGACTCGGGGAGTTTGGGCTTACGTCTATGGTATTTTCTTGACTACTTTGATTCAATCATTCGTTTTTTACTTCGGATTAAGTGAACTGCAAGAGATAATATCGAGACAACACCTATCTTCTGTTAACTGGGGCTGGCTGTTAATTCTTGTTGGAGGGGTGGTCAGTGCTTATGGATTATATCGCTGGTGTCATAGAAAGGAAATTCCGAATCTAAGGAGGTGGGACTCTCTCCCCCCCTTAGATTACGCAAATCAACTCAAATTCTTAGCTTTTGGTAGCGCGACAACCCTCGCGGAGACACCGGGAGCGTTCCTACTGATTCTGGCTATTATTGAAATCAGAAAACTAGCAACTCCTTTCGTGTTTTTACCATTTTACTTAGGTCTTTATGCTACGATTTATACCTTGCCCATTATTCTTTTAAATTTGGCTGGAATCTGGCAGAAGAAGCCTTTAGAAACATGGCTATCTAGACATTTTAAGTTGCTTTACCTCATTCTGAATATCACTATTAGTTTATCTTTAATCGCTTTTGGTGTATTTTTTCTTACTATGGGAGTGAAACAATTAAGATGACTTCTCTTTCTTCATTTGAGAATTCGAGATATCAAATCAAAGGGGCGGTGTTTATTTCTGCCAGTTCGTCGGGAGTTGGTAGGGTCTGTGCAAAAATTCTTGCAGAAAAAGGGTTTTGGGTTTTTACCGGACTAAGAAATTTAGATAAAGCCCGATCACTGCAACAAGAAACGGGGGGAAATACAACCCCGATCCTGCTTGATGTTACGAAAGAAGATAGCATTATCTCGGCCGCTACTCAGGTGGCAGAAGTATTAAGCCAAAAAAATCTGAAATTGTTGGGTATTATTAACAATGCCTGTCACGAGTTTCACGGGCCTTTAGAACTCCTGCCAATCGAGTTCGCCCCTCAAGAAATGGAGGTGAGCTATTTAGGGTCTGCTGAATAAATCTAAAAACCTTGTTGGGTAAGACTTTTAGACTTTTTGTCAATCAAAAAGTACCAGGCATGGGAGTGATCAGGGGGAAAATTCAGGTACTTTTTCCCTGAAAATTAGGTAGTTGACC
>NZ_JADBSA010000097.1:0-6933 GCF_020246945.1 Microcystis sp. M113S1
CATTATAGAGACCGAGACTTAGTTGGATTAACTGTCTTGAAAGCTTCGGATTTTAACAGTGGAGATAGTGAAAATAAAATTAATGGCTCTGAAAATCCTGAAATGGGTTGACAATTTGGTCAGGGTGGGTTAGGATACCACAAGTTAACAGTAAATCCGTCTATGGCTGACTTCCAACTAACCACTCCTGTCGCCTTCCTGATTTTTAATCGACCTGATACGACGGCGAGAGTATTTGAAGCCATTCGTCAGGCTAAACCACCTAAGTTATTAGTGGTTGCTGACGGTCCGCGTCCAGATAGACCAGATGATGTTGAAAAGTGTAAGGCGGCTCGTGCTATTATTGATAAGGTAGATTGGGATTGTGAGGTATTAACGAATTATTCGGATATTAACCTGGGATGCAAGAATCGCGTATCCAGTGGATTAAATTGGGTTTTTGATACAGTTGAAGAAGCAATTATTCTTGAAGATGATACTCTGCCAGAGCAAACGTTTTTTCAGTTATGTGATATTGTCTTAAGTAAATATCGTGAGGATGAAAGAATTATGATGATTTCTGGTACAAATTTCTTAGGTAAATGGAAATCAAATATTCAAAGCTATCACTTTTCTTATTATGGGGGAATATGGGGATGGGCTTCTTGGAAAAGAGCTTGGAAATATTATGATCGTGACATGAAGTTATGGGCTGATCAAGAAATCCAGAAGCGTGTCCGTGATGTACTAGCAAGTCATGGACAATTTATGAGTAGAGAGAAAATTTTCTGGGCAGCTTTTAAGGGAAATATTGATACATGGGATTACCAATGGGGTTTTGCTCGGTTAGTTCAGTCTGGTCTATCAATAGTTCCCTCTGTTAATCTAATTTCTAATATTGGATTTGGAGAGAATGCAACTCATACAAAATCACCCAACGCAGAATTAGCCAATCTAAATACAACTTCCCTTGAGTTTCCTCTCAAAATCAATCCTTTTGTTGCTGTTGATAGAGAATACGATAAAAAAATGTGTGATAAATTAATGAAACCTCAAAATTATTTATTTAGAAGAGCATTGCAGAGGTTAAATCGTTTGCTTAGTCCCTAGTGAATCGCAGTGACTGATTTCAAATATATATATATCCTTAATCATCTAATATGAAAAAAAATATGACGCTTGAAATAATTGCAACTACTGCTTTCTATTTAACTTTATTCTTGTTATTCATAAATTTTTACTTAAATGCAGGACTAGAGCCAAAAAATGCAGATGAGGGATTAAGAGGAACAATAGCATTAGCTGCTACTGTTTCTATAGGAGGTGCGTTTTTATCAGACCAAGAATTTCGCAAAATCTTATTAGGTAAAATAGGATTTTTTTATGCGATATTTATCTTATTATACACTTGTATAGGCTATCTTCAGAACGAGACTATGTTTATCCTGTCTGATTTTGCAGCTTTTATTGGATTTATTGTTGGCTTTGCAATGTTTCGCCTGATCGTGAAATCCTGTAATCCTAAGATACAACTTTTAGCTTTGATATCTGTTCCAACTTTGCTTCTCTACCATTCTCTTTCATTATTAGCATCAAAAACAAACATAATTGCTTTGGGAACAGAAAACAGAATAACTACTTATGCAGAAAGCCAGTTCTTAATGTTCCTCCAAGTACCGCTTGCAATTGCTATAGGAATTTTAGGAAGGCAAGGCTTGCTGTGGAAAATTATCTTAGGGGGATTGCTAGGATTAAGCTTTTTTTGTACAGTTATATGGGTATCCAAAAGATCGGCTTTAATTTACTTACTCCTTTTAGTAATTTTGTCTGTCTTGGTTTTATCTTACAGACTATCTAATGGATTACTAGCGACTCAATCATCTATCCTAAAGCTAGGGCAAATAAGAAACATATTATTCTTAATCGCTGTTTTGTTATTGATTGGTATATTTACTGATTTTATATTAGACATTCAACAATCAGCATCAGAATACTTTATTTTTGATAGATTTGCTCAAATCGAATCTGGAGATAAATCGTCCCAATTACGAGTCGAAGAAGCTATAGCCGCAGTTCAAAGTATGCAGAATTTAGAATGGCTAGTTGGTAGAGGGATAGGTGCTACTTTTTTGTCCCCCGTCCTCAACCAAGCGGCTACTTGGTCTCACATTGGTATTTTTACATTTTTACTTAAGGGAGGTTTAGTTTTATTTACTTTTGTCATTTTTAATTTATATTTCAAGTTTCCCCTATTATTTGTTAAGGCTTTGTTAAAACCTATGTGCTTCGAACCCAAAAGACGCGCCGCCTTACTTACCATCTTTCCTGGTGTTTTTTCATGGGCAATTGCCTTGCTAATGGTGGGGCATTTACATATACTGATTATTATCCCTTTGGGATTTGGTCTGGGTGCTTATTTGCATTTTAAAAAGTATGGTATAAGCCTTTAAGTCTTTGAGTTTAACTAAAAAGGATTTTTTTTTATTATGTATTATCAAACTATATCACTTCTCGATCCATCAGTCTGTAGTTCTAATTTGGGAGATCAGATTATCATAGATTCGGTTAAAAAAATATTATTTGATGTCTTCAAGGAAGTTTCTATTATAAATATTCCAACCCAGGATATAATCTCTAAGGTTTCTTATAAATACATGAAAGAGAGTGATTTTAAGATCGTGGGTGGGACTAATTTGTTATCCTCAAATATGAACTCTTACAATCAGTGGAAAATTAATTTATGGGATAGCTTATTTATTAAAGATGTAATTTTAATGGGAGTGGGGTGGTGGCAATACCAAAAGAAGCCTAATTTATACACAAAGATATTGTATCATAGTGTCCTCCATAAAGGCTATTTGCACTCCGTGAGAGACAATTATACAAAAAGACAGTTAGAATCTATAGGGATCAACAATGTAGTTAATACTGCTTGTCCAACTATGTGGTCATTAACTGATGAACACTGTCAAGATATTCCTAGAAGGAAATCAGATTCTGTCTTAGTCACATTTACAGAATATAACCAAAATCAAGAATATGATTCTAACTTAATTGAACTCCTCAGAGAAAAATATGGTAACATTTATTTTTGGACTCAGCAACCAAAAGACTATAAGTATATGTACAGCATTTATGGCAATAAAGCAATATATGTTCAACCCAGCCTGCAAGCATTAGATCAAGTATTAACTCTCGATCTTGATTACATTGGTACAAGATTACACGCCGGTATTCGAGCTTTGCAAAACAAAAAGAGAACATTAATTCTAGCTGTAGATAACCGAGCCGCAGAAATTTCTCAAGATACTAATTTACCTGTAGTACCTAGAAATGATTGGAAAAGTATAACATCCTGGATAGAATCAGCCTATGAAACTCGGATTAGACTTCCTTGGTCTAACATTGTTCAGTGGAAATCTCAATTTCAGTCATAAAACATAAATAAGTATTGGAGTAGTTTATATGTCTGTATTAAACATACAAAAAGTAGTTGTGAAATCAAGAGCATTATTTTCCCAGATTGATTTCAAAATATTTTCCACTAAAAATCCAGCCATGGCTAGTATCATCGAAACAATTATCGAAACAATTGTTGACCAAGGGTTAAGTTACCTAGAAAAACAAACCATTTGTGATTTAGTAGAAATAGCCATGAATAATGAAAGGAGAGGAGTTGAAGGGATTATTGTTGAAACTGGTTGTGCTTTAGGTGGTTATGCTATAGCTATAGCTAGTGCTAAGAGTAAAGAACGACCTTTTTTCATTTATGATGTCTTTGGGACGATACTTCCACCATCAGAACAGATGCCCAGAATCGTTATGAGGTTACAGCAAGTGGTAATGCTGATGGAATGGATGGGGAGAAATATTATGGGTATGAAGATAATTTATATACTAGAGTTATACAGTCATTTAAGAAATTTTCAATTGAGCCTCAAGAGAATAACGTTAATTTCATTAAAGGTCTATATCAACATACCTTGAAAATTAATAGTCCCGTCTCATTCGCCCATATTGATTGTGATTGGTATGATTCTGTCATGTGTTGTCTAACTCGAATTTAACCTTATCTTTCTTGTGGTGGGACATTAGTAATAGATGATTACTATCACTATTCAGGCTGTAAAAAAGCAGTAGATTTATATTTTCGGGACAAAAAGAATGATTATAAATTCTATCAAAAAAATCGTTTACACATTGTAAAAATATGAGATTATTAAATTTTGGCTGTGGCTCTACTTTTCATCCAGCTTGGGTGAATATCGATATAATTTCATCTTCACCAGAAGTTAGAGCATACGATATTCGTAAAAACTTACCTTACCCAGATGCTGAATTTGATGCCTGTTATAGTTCCCATGTCTTAGAACACTTTCAACAAGATCAGGCAAAAAAACTGCTGACTGAATGTTACCGAATTCTCAGATGTAAGGGTATAATAAGAGTCGTTGTCCCTGATCTCGAAGCAATAGCTAGAGAATATTTGGCTACTTTAGAAAAGGTCAATTCTGGGATTAAAGAAGCAGAATCTAACTATGATTGGATGATGCTGGAACTTTATGATCAAACTGTTCGTAGTGTTGGCGGAGGTAAAATGAAAGATTTTTTGCTAAACCCCAGTATTAATAATAAAGATTTCGTGCGTTATCGAATTGGTGCGGAAGCGGAAAAGTTTTGGGAAATTCAAGCTCATCAAAAGCCCCTGATGGAGAGAATAATGGCTAAGAGTCCCGCTTGGTTTTTGCAAAAACTGAGAATTGTTACGGCTAAATATCTAGTAGCACTTGTGGCAGGAAATGAAGCTAAAAAATCTTTTGAAGAGGGGATGTTTCGGAATTCAGGGGAAATTCATCTTTGGATGTATGATCGCTACTCCTTAAAGCGGCTGCTGGAACAAGTGGGATTTATTGATGTGCGTGTTTGTCGTGCTGATGATAGTAGAATACCAGATTTTAATAGTTATGGTTTAGATATGATAGAGGGCAAAATTCGCAAACCAGACTCTTTATTTATGGAGGCGATGAAACCCTAGAAATAATTACACTAAATTAAACTTCAAAACATTGATAAATTTTAAAAGAACTAAAAGATGACCAAAAAAATCATTAAAAAACTGTTCAAAAAACTAGGATTTGAAGTCAAGAGATATAATCTTAATACTTCACAAGTAGCTCTGATGGAGACGTTATTAAAATATCACCATATAGACCTAATTTTCGATGTGGGTGCTAACTGTGGACAGTATGCTAGTTTTCTGCGAGACTGTGGTTATGAGGGCAAAATAGTATCGTTTGAACCTTTATCCAGTGCCTACTCCCAATTACTTACTCTAAGCAAGAAAGATAACTTGTGGGAAATTGCTCCTCGCTCTGCTTTAGGAGATCAAGAAGGTGAAATTACCATTAATATTGCTGGGAATAGTCAAAGTAGTTCTGTACTGTCGATGTTGGATTCTCATGTGCAAGCTGCTCCTGAATCAGCTTATTGTAGTTCTGAAATAGTACAATTAAGACGGCTAGATACTTTAGCTAAAGACTACATTACAGAGGGTACTCAATCAATATTTTTGAAGATCGATGTGCAGGGATTTGAAAAGCAAGTTATTGAAGGTTCTTTTCAGATTCTTCCTTTAGTTAAAGGGATTCAAATAGAAATGTCTTTAGTGCCAGTATATGACCAGCAAATGCTCTTTGAAGATATGCTAGATTTTATGAGACAAATTGGCTACGAGCTATACACAATTATTCCTAACTTTGCCGATAGAAAAACTGGAAGACTATTACAAATGGATGGGATATTTTTTAAGTCATGAAAGTCTGTTTACTAAGTAATTCTGATGGTCGAGGAGGTGCCTATGCGGCCGTTTATCGTTTACATAAAGGTTTGCTGGAAACTGGGACAGATTCGACTCTGTTAGTTAGTGATAAAACTCGCGATGACCATACTGTTTTATCGCCAGCAAGTAAATTAATGAAGGGATGGACAAAGCTAATACCTGCCGTTGATCACTTGCCCTTGACATTATATACCCAAAGAGAAAAAACGCCTTATTCTATCCAATGGCTTCCCGATCGCCTTGTTTCTAGAGTAGCCCAAATTAGTCCAGATATTATTAACTTACACTGGATTAATGCGGGGTTTTTACAAATTGAAACCCTAGCCAAATTTAAGCAACCTCTTGTTTGGACGGCTCACGATATGTGGCCGTTCACGGGTGGTTGTCACTATAGTGGAGAATGCGATAAATATACTCAATCCTGTGGTCATTGTCCCCAATTAAACAGTCAGCAAGATGGGGATATTTCTGGTTGGGTTTGGTGGCGAAAAGCCAAAGCTTGGAAAAATCTCAATCTGACTATTGTTACCCCCAGTCAGTGGTTAGCAGATTGTGCTAGAAATAGTTCTCTATTTCAGGATTTACGGATAGAAGTAATTGCCAACGGCTTAGATATTCAAAGATATAAACCAATCGAGAAAAACACTGCTCGCCATCTCTTAGGATTGCCCCAAGATAAACAGCTTATTCTCTTTGGTGCTATGACGGCAACAAGCGATCGCCGAAAAGGATTTCATCTGCTGCTACCTGCCATAAAAAAACTCAGCCAGTGGGAAATATGGCAGCATAAATTAGAGTTAGTGGTCTTCGGTGCTTCTGAACCGGTTAATCCGCCTGATTTTGGACTGAAAACCCATTATTTAGGCAGATTAAATGATGACATTTCCCTGGCTTTAGTCTATGCCGCCGCCGATATTTTTGTCGCTCCCTCAATTGAGGATAATCTTCCCAATACAGTCATGGAAGCTCTCGCTTGTGCCACTCCCTCTGTTGCCTTTAAAATTGGTGGAATGCCTGATATGATCGAACATCAAGAGAATGGTTATCTGGCCCACCCCTTCGAGGTGGAAGACTTGGCACTGGGAATTAATTGGGTATTAGAAGATACAGAAAGG
>NZ_JADBSA010000098.1:0-16889 GCF_020246945.1 Microcystis sp. M113S1
TGGTCAACTACCTAATTTTCAGGGAAAAAGTACCTGAATTTTCCCCCTGATCACTCCCATGCCTGGTACTTTTTGATTGACAAAAAGTCTAAAAGTCTTACCCAACAAGGTTTTTAGATTTATTCAGCAGACCCTACTTATAATTACCGAGATGCCAGTAGGGATCGTTAAAGGTTGAGCGGGGGACAAGGAGCAAAAAGCCCCTTGAACCCCAGCGAATAGAGGGTCAAAAGTTATCAAAATATTTGACAAAATTGCCACTTTATGGTAGGAAATTGGGTCATTATTATCCCTTAAATTTTAAATTTCATCCCATCCCGTTAAGCCAGAAGACATAACATAACTGGTAACGGTTGCTTCAAAAAAGTTAGCTTTGGTGTGGCCTTCTTTTTTGGTATCGGAGAAGCGTTCCAGATGGTTATAGGGACTTTTGTTATACTTTTCTTCCTTGTATAAAGGCTCAAGTCCGATCGCTTTCAGCCGAATATTAGCGAGGTATTTGGTGTACTGTTCGGTACTGTATTCGGTAATACCTAAAATGTCGTTGCCAACAATGTGATTTGTCCAGCGACATTCGTGTTTAACGGCCGTATCGAACATCTCATAAATCTGTTCAACAGAATGGGAAAAAGTTGCCATGGCTTCGGGAATAAGTTTCTGATACAAACGGACGTGACTTAATTCGTCCCGGTTGATCATTTTGAAAACGTCAGCACTACCGGACATTAGCTGTCGAGAAGCGAGATTATAGAAAAAGATAAAGCCGTTGTAAAAATACAAACTCTCTAGCAAATAATCGGCAAGAAGGGCGATAAAATAGCTTTCAGTAGTTTTTTTGTCGATGTATTGCTGGTAGAGACTAGCAATAAATTCACAGCGATCCTTGAGAACTTTATCGGTGCGCCAAAAGTCATAAACTTCGCCTCGGCGATCGGAGGGAATAATCGTTTCAATTAAGTATTGATAACTTTGATTGTGCATGGCTTCTTGAGAAATTTGTTCCGCCATACAAAGACTAATTTCTGGCGCAGTGACGCTACCTTTTAGGTGGGGAATATTACAGGTTTGCACGGAATCAAGAAAAGTTAGATAGGACAAAATACCATCATAAGCATATCTTTCTTCGTCGGTAAGATGCCCGTATTCAGTCACGTCTTGAGTGATATCTAATCGTTGCGGAATCCAGAAATTTTCGCGCATTTGTTGATATAAACCCACCGCCCAGGTGTAGCGGACATCGTTTAATTGCATCAGGTTGGTGGTGTTACCAAACCAGATCGAACGGTTTTCGATCGCATCATCTCCCGCCGGATTGAAGATCGGGGAAATGGGCATCGAAGGGCAAGAATTAACTAAATGTAAGGACATGATTACTTGGATATTATGGCACTTTTAGGTTATAATATATTTTCGGTAAAAAGTCAAATCTTTTGATTAGGAATAAATTCAAAATCTAGGGCTTCTGCCAAAGTAAATGGGCAATAGTTCGGGAATTTCTCTAGGTTTATTCCTGTTTCAATGGCGGCTTTTTTTCTGGCCTTATCGTAGCATTTTTTTAAATTTTCTTCTGTTAAAAAAATCTTAAGACTAGGGCTATTTTCTAAATCTTCTTCGATTCTTTCGCGATGCTCAAAAAGGGTTAATGCCCAGCTTCTGGTTTGTTTTTCTGGCTCTTGTAAGTATTTTAGTAAATGCCATAAAATCACAGTTAGATTACTTTTAAGGGCTTTCTGTTGACTGATAGACATAGATTTTATTTCGTCAATTAAATTCTCTAAATCTAACTCAGAAAATTGATTATTTTCCAGTAAATTAATGGTTTTATCTAACCAGAGATAGTAATCTTTTTCGTATAAGTTCTTTTCCATAATTATCCCCATTATTTTGATATTTCAGGAAACCAATCCTCATTTAACGCCTGTTCTATAGTGCAAATTGGAGCTAAACTGACCAAATTTTCAGCCATTCCAGATAATTCGATCAAAGAAATACGAGCTTCTTGAAAAGAGTTGTTAAAAATTTCAATTAGATAAGGCTGTAGACTAGGACTATCGGCAATAATTCTTTTTATGGCACGACGGAAATTCCTAATTTCATTTTTCCATCCTCTTTGATTATATTCTAATTCCGATTCCCAGTAAGCTAGTTTCAGCAAATGTTCTAATAACCGAGTTAAATAACTCTTTAAACTTTGTCGTTGGCTTTTGCCCATGTCGCTAATTTCCTCGATGAGATTATCCAAATCTAAATCGGAAAATTGATGATTTTCTAGTAAAGATATGGTTTTCTCTATCCAGAGATAGTAATCTTTTTCGTATAAATCACTCTTCATTGCTTAATCCTCTCCGAGAAACTCAGGAAACCAATTTTCATCTAAAATTTGGTCGATTGCTCCAATAGGTGTAGAACTTAAAAGTCTTTTATCGATGCCAGAACCTTCGATAAATAGATGGCAAGCATCCTCATAACATTGCTCAAGAATCTCGGTGAGGTAAGATACTAAGTTTGTATTATAAGTTCCATCCTTTTTGTTGCTAATAATTCTTTTTATTTGAATGCGAAAATTTAAAATCTCCCGTCGCCACTTGTTTTTATTGTAATCGCGCTTAGGTTGCCAATAAGTTAATTTAAGTAAATGTTCCAAGAGTTTAGTTAGTAACCTCTCTAACTTCTGACGTTCTCTTCTGGACATATCTTTTATTTGTTCAATTAAATTTTCTAAATCCAACTCAGAAAACTGGCGATTTTCTAGTAAAGATATGGTTTTCTCTAACCAGAGATAGTAATCCTGTTCGTATAAAGTCTTATCCATAGCTGTGATTAGGTGATGAATAAGACTTATCTTAGCGGGAGCATCTCACTTTTGTAACCCCTAAATCAGGTTTTTATGTCAAGCTATTTTGAAAGCCTTGCTAGAAACCAGTTTTATGGATAAGTATAATTACTCACTTGCATAAATGAGATGCTCCCTATCTTAGCCTTAATTAGCGCAACTAGAACAACTATCGTCAGACTCTCGAAAATTGTCCTTTTGTACGGTACGGATATAATAAATCGCTTTACACCCCAATTCCCACGCCATAACTAGGGTATCAAAGATATCTTTGGCAGTGAGACAACGGTTAGGTTCTGCGGGGAAATAAACCCCTTCATTGAGGTTGAATAATAACTCCATAGAAATCCCCGTATCGATCCATTCTTGCATAGTAGCGATCGCTTTTACCACCTGCTGCTGTTCGAGATTTTTATTCTCTGAATAAAACCAGAAAGCTTCTTCAATAAAAGGTGGTGCGATGGGAACGGTTCCCTTTGCCCATTTATCGTAGAAAAAGCGACTATAAACCGGCAAAACACTAGCGGTACATCCCTGTACCAAACTAGAGGAAGTATTAGGAGCAATGGCGGTAATATGGGAATTACGGATGCCAAATCGTTGAATATCTGCGGCTAATTGTTGCCATCTTTGCGGTTGCACCGCATTATTTAAAAACCATTCCACTGGTTTTGCTCCGATTAATTTACCTTGGCTCCATTCACTACCCAAGAAAGCTTGATAAGCACCGCGTTCTTTGGCTAATTCCATCGAGGAATAGGTACACCAATAGCCAATTTCTTCAAATAAATTACTAATTTCTGACAGGTTATTGTAGGATAATTTCCGTTTAGCTAACCAGTCAGCCAATCCCATTGCCCCTACCCCAATAGTGCGATATTTATCGTTGTGGTTTTTAGCATTATCAAAGGGAGGATTAGTGATATCGATAGTATTGTCGAGAATCCTGACAGCGATTTGACAATTAGACTCGATTTCTTCCTTGTCGATGTTGGCTAAATTAAGGCTAACTAAATTACAGCAATGGGCAGTTTTATCGGGGGTGACATTGCTAAAAGATTCGGTGCATTGTCCTGTTAGAATGCCGTTAAACATTCCCAGATGACGCTTGGGTTCTGTAAAACAGTAGGTGTCATCTCGACGACAGGTTAACTCTACCGATTCAATGCGGATAAACTGAGTGGCTGAACGTTGGGGTTCTTTTAAAGTCCATTGTAAGCGATGGGTTTTAAGTCCCAATTGACCAAGTTGAAATAGTCCGACAGAATTAATCAGTAAACGATATTTTGGTTGACAGAGATATTCTTGATAATTTCCCTTTCCATTTGGCATCAATTTATAGCCACCGTCATCCATAAAAGTAACTTTGGCATCAACTCCTAAAGTCTGTAACATGAGGCGAATATCGAGCAAAAATTGCTGGTTAACAGCAGCAATCTGGAGAGACTCGTTAGAACCATTGCGGGCAACTGTTCCATCGGCATCAAGTAAACCAGCTAACCATTCTAAACGAGATTTAATTGTGTAACCATTGAGAGGAACTGTAAATTTACTGGGAATATCTAACGGGAGTTTACAGACGATCCGATCTTGTTTACTGTCATGATATACCGCTAGGGTATCGGTTTCTTTTCTCCAAAAAGTACCTTTTTCAATAGAGCCATTTCCCCGATATTTGTTACGAATAGCCAATAAGGGAAGTAACTCTTTTTTAACTCCGTATAGGTCAACTTCTGGCATTCCATTGTTTCCGTAACTCCCATCTCCAGAAAAGAATCCTGCGGTGTAGGCGTAGGGAAAGTCAAGATCATTTTCTGACTGGACGAGAGGCAGCTGGTATTTAATTAATTTATCTCCTTGTTTGAGGTCTTTTGCCTCGACAATTTCCACGGTTCCCTTGTAGTTTTTCTGAAGGTAAAACTTATGGTAGTAAGTACATTCTAAGGCCTCTCCGTTAGAGAAATTTACCTTTAATAAAGGCTGGTTTTCTCCAGTCTTTTTAACTAATACTTCTGACCACTCCAATCCATTCCAGACATTAACATATTCCCCCACCAAATCAGCGATTGCTATTTGTCCTCGGTCAGTAAGAATTTTTGTTTCTCCCGCGACGCATAAATTTACACCGGGGATATAGCCATCGTGTTTATTAGGATTAGCGCGATTGATGGTATCTTTGAAGGCAATGTAGGGCATTCCTGTTTCTACTTGGGAACGCATGATACTTTTAAATAAGTCCCGGGCATTGATTTTTTTATAGAGGAGAATCTCTTGATCTAAATTAGCTTCTACTAAACGATAGGCCTCTTCAAATTCTTCCCCCCATAGTTCCGCTAATTCTATACCTAATTTATTGCGAACTTCGTAGGGATCTACTAATGTCCACTCGTCTTTATTTATCACCCGACGCATGAATTCATCGGTGATAACTAATTGGGGAAAAACATCATAAGCTTTGCGTCTTTGATCACCGTTTTCTGTCTGCATTTCCAGAAATTCTGGCACATCTAAATGCCAGATGTCAACACCGATAGTTACTGCCCCGGCGCGTCTTCCCCCCTGATTTACTGCAATAGCTGTATCGTTGAGTAATTTAATCCAAGGAATAATCCCCCCGGAAGCATTAGCTTTCCCCATTACCCAGCTACCAGTGGCGCGAATTCTACTCACATTCACCCCGACACCGCCACCATTTTTTGAGATGCGGGCAGCATTAGTAAGCTCGTCGAAAATGCTTTCTAAACTGTCGTCAATGGAGAGGATAAAACAACTGGTTAGGGAACCTTTGGGAGTGCGTAAATTGGCTAAAATTGGGGTGGCGAGAGAGATTTTTCTTTGAGCGATTGCTTGATAAAATTTCTTCGCCCAGGGGAGTCTATTAGCTGGTTCTTCCACAGTGGCAAGCAGTAAGGAACAGGTTAATAATGCCTCTTGGGGTAACTCATTTTTGAGTAAATAACGGCTAGTGATTAACAATGCTCCGGCGTAATCATAATCGATGTCCCAATCGGGATTAATCCAAGAACCAGCTTCTTTTAATTCTGCCTCGGAATAGATGAGAATCCTTTCGTCGTACAGCTGATTTTTAACTTGAGTTTTGACGGTTTTCTCGTAATTTCCGTACTGATAACCCCGGGCTACTAAGGTATCTTTCCAAAGACTCCAAATATGCAATCTTCCCGCCACATAGCGCCAATCCGGTTCCTCTGGACTACACATTTCTAGGGCGCAATTAATTAAATTATCCTGTATTTCCCTAGTGGTAATCCCATCCCGCAGGCGTGTGGTTAAACCCGCTTCTAAGGCGATTGAATTGACTTTTTTGCCCTCACAAGCCCACTCTACCACGTCGCGAATTTTGCCGATATTTAAGCTTGTGGTGGAACCATCGCGCCGAATCACTCTAATTCCATGGCTGCCCATATTAGCTAAAGGGGTAGAACGAAAGGGGATTACTTCGTTATTTTTGTGAATGGAGACGGCAGTAGTCAAGGGCTTTGATTGCATAATTAGGAAATTGCGGCGTTAAAAAATTTGACAAATTAATCTATTTGTACTAGAGTATTCTATCAGATTTTCTGGGAAAACACAACATCTAGCGTGTTAAATAATCCTATCACTCTATATATGGTATAGCCAGGATTATTTTGTTCCCTAAAAACAGTGTTTTGGATGACATTTTCTGGAAAAAATTCTTGATTTTTTCCAGAAAATAGTTCTTTTGTATGCTTGACAAAAGAACTATTCTTTGATAGCAAAAACAGATTGACAAAATACTTTTGATCCGATTCTGCTTGACTGCTGAGGAGGTTGTGGTCAGACTTTATTTGTTCTTAACTTTTCGATAATTTAAGACAAGAGTGGATTAAAAGTCAAATTTCCTCTGAGAACCTCTGAGAGAGTGAATTTTCTCTTTTCGCTATTTAGTGGCTTACCGCTAAAATAATAGAACAAAAACGCTATATATAGCGTCTAGCGAGTAGAGGACAAGGATGAAATATTTAGAAGAATGGCGTGATAGCGGGGTGGATGCGGAGTTAATCGAACTCAATGTCACCGGTTTAGCGGGGTTATCTCCCAGTGAATACCTACTCTACTCCCAAGAAT
The DNA here is from genome assembly GCF_020246945.1 of Microcystis sp. M113S1. NCBI lineage: Bacteria > Bacillati > Cyanobacteriota > Cyanophyceae > Chroococcales > Microcystaceae > Microcystis > Microcystis sp. M113S1. Next base: position 6,941 of record NZ_JADBSA010000098.1, read on the forward strand.
TACCGCGACGCAATGATGGCAGAGTTAGGGACGATATTCTCAAGCGTTATGAACATATCAGTCAAGGCGGTTGGTGGTGTTCAGGAATTGACTTATTAACGGGTAATTATGACCTTTGGGGCTGTTTTAAGCCCGATTTTCCCCGTTTAAGCCTTGATAAGGCTAAACCGATTAAGTACGAACATCCTCCCCAAACCCCTACGGGAGTCTTTGCTTTGCGGGTTCCCCTGAAAATTTGGCAAAGGATAGCCCAGCATACCAGTATTAATATTTTAACTGAAGAAGTGGATAATAAGCAAGAGGATCTCGGTTTTTGGTCCTGGGTAATTAAACATCCAGAGATACCTATTTGTCTTACGGAAGGAGCGAAAAAAGCGGGGGCATTACTAACAGCAGGTTATGCGACAATTGCCTTACCCGGAATTCACAATGGTTATCGTACTCCCAAGGACGAATTAGGTAGAAGAATCGGCAAATCTCATCTAATTCCGCAGCTAAAAAAATTAGCTAATTCAGGACGAAAGATTTATCTAGTTTTTGATCAAGAAACTAAACCAAAGAACCAACAAGCGGTTAATTTAGCTTTACAGAGAATGGGTTATCTATTCAGTCAGGCTAACTGTCAGGTAAAGGTGGTTACTTGGGATGCTGCTGACGGTAAAGGGGTGGATGATTTACTAATCAATCGAGGAGAAGATTACTTCCAACAAGTCTATCAAAAAGCTACCTCTTGGGAAATTTGGAAGGCAGCGAGTTTAAATAGTTTAACTCTCCCACCTCATCTAGAGTTAAATAGCCGTTACTTGCCAGATATTGCTATCCCTACATCAGCGCAGTTAATGGCGATTAAATCGGCTAAAGGTACAGGAAAAACTGAGTTTTTAGCTAAGATAGTTAAACAGGCTATTGCCAATCAACAAAAAGTTTTAGTTATTGGTCATCGAGTCAAACTGGTAGAGGAGCTATGTCAACGCTTTGGTTTAAACTATATCAGCAAAGTTAGAGATAATCCTGCGGCACAAATTTACGGTTATGGTTTATGTATTGACTCTCTCCATCCCCAATCACAAGCTAAATTTCATGCGGAAGATTGGCAAGGAGCTATGATTATTATCGATGAGATCGAACAAGTTTTATGGCATGGGTTAAATGGGGATACTTGTAAAACTAATCGAGTAGTAATTTTAAAGTCTTTAAAGTCTCTACTACAAACTGTGGTCAGCAGCGGGGGAAAAGTCTTAGTTGCTGATGCTGATTTAAGTGATATTTCCCTAGAATATCTAACTTCTTTAGCAGCTATTAAACTAGAAACTTTCTTGATTAGTAACGATTGGAAACCTAATTATCAGGAAGCTTGGCGAGTTTATAACTACTCTGATAATACTCCCCAACAGCTAGTTAAGGATTTAGTTAAACATATTAAAGACGGAGGAAAACCTTTTGTTTGTCTATCAGCACAAAAATTAACCAGCAAATGGGGGACAATTACCCTAGAATCTTATCTAAGAAAGCAATTTCCTCAGAAGAAAATTCTGCGGATAGATTCAGAGTCATTGCCAGATTCTAGTCACGCTGCCTATGAAGCGATTGGCAATTTAAATCAGTTGTTGCTTAACTATGATATAGTTCTAGCTAGTCCTGCGATCGAAACGGGAATTAGTATTGATATTCAGCAACACTTTACCTCGGTTTGGTGTTTAGCACAGGGAATTCAAACTCCCACTTCTATCGCTCAATTTTTAGGGAGAATTAGAGAGAATATTCCTCGTTATATTTGGTCAGCAGTGTACGGATTTAATCAGGTGGGTAATGGTTCCACTTCTATCCCCAAACTTCTCACCTCTGGACACCGATTAACGGAGGTTAATATTCGCTTACTACACCAATCAGATTTAGAATCTCTTGAGGATTTAGATACAAATTTTCAAGCGGAATCTCTCCTCTGCTGGGCAAAAATGGCTGTGCGAGTAAATGCTTATATGCTTAATTATCGTCAGTCAATCTTAGGTATTTTACAAGCAGAAGGTCATAGAATTAAAGAACGGAATCAGGAAGAAGAACTAGAAATAAATAATCAGTTAACGGAAGCAATTGAAGAAATTAGGGAACATAATTATCGTTCTGAATGCGAGGCAATTGCCAGCGCAGCCGAGATCACGGAATCAGAATATCGTTGGCTTAAAAAACAGTTAATTAAGTCAGTGAAAGAAAGGAGAATTATCAGGAAATATGACCTATACAAACGCTATGGAATTCCCGTCACACCGCAATTAGTGATTAAAGATGATCAGGGATGGTATCAAGAACTACGCTTACATTACTTTTTGACAATTGGGCGACAATTTTTGTGCGATCGAGATGCTTTAATTGCCCGTAAACTGATAGAATCAGGTCACGGAAGTTTATTTATTCCCGATTTTAATGGTAGTCAATTAGGAGTGATTATCGGGACGTTAGAAGTGTTAGGAATTCCCGTATTATTAGCTAACCCTGAAAGAGAATTAACTAATCATGATGCCGATTTACAAAAAATGGCCGAAATCGCCATTAAAAACCGCAACGAGATTAAAACTATCACCAAGATTAACCTCTCTAATACTTCCCGTCCTCTGACGATTATTCGTAATTGTTTAAACTTGTTAGGTTATGAATTAACCAGCAAGGGCCGCCAGAGAATTGCTAAAAAATCTCTAAAAGTTTATCAGATTGTTGCCCCTCAGGATGGTAGAGAACAAGTGTTTCAACAATGGTTATTTAGAGATGAAAAATGTGCGGGAAGTTCTGAGATTTGGTATGAGGACTATCTCTTTTCTCTCACCCAGAAACCATCTCTAGGCGAACCGGAAAATGCTTATATTCAATTAAGTCTAGAATTATAGTCTAGCTATGGGGAAAATTGCCTATTTAAGCGACTTTTTTTCCTAAAATGACCACATCAGCCAGAAAATCGTCTAGATCGGCAATTTGAGGTAAATAACCCCATCGTTGAAAGCCGAATTTTTCAAAGAGACGAATACTGGCTTGATTGTGGGCAAAAATAATACACATAAGATTAGATATACCCAATTTGGGACAGCGATTCAGGGCATATTCTACTAATAATTTACCGGTTCCACGACCTTGATAATCGGGGGCAATATATAAACTAACCTCTGCCGTTTTTTGGTAAGCGACACGACCATAAAACATCTGTAAACTCAGCCAACCCACCACCCGACCTTCGATCGCTATTACCCAGATGGGATACTGTTCAGGATCGTGCTTTTTAAACCATTCTCGCCGACTTTCGAGGGAAATAGGCTTTAAATCTGCGGTGGCCTTGCGAGTGGGAACAGCAGCATTATAAATCTCGATAATTGTTGGTAAATCTGTTTCTTTGGCCTCGCGAATAATCATAGAATATCAAGTAAAAAGTCAAAAGTAAAAAGTCAAAAGTAAAAAAATAATATTTCTTATTTTCTACCTACCTATCGGGTTGATTCTCAGGATGAAGTATAACCTAATTTTGCCTCTTTATCCAGCCATCTTACTTTAAAATTGAGTTTGATAGCGGACGGTAAACTCATTCAAATTGTAATCGTAGGAAAAGCGAATAAAAGACTGGGAATTGACTCGATAGACGGTTTCCAAATTGGGAAGAATATTAAAATCCGTTGCCCTGATCGCATTACTAACCGCATTCTCCACATCATACACGACCCCTTGGGCTAAGAGGGGAATCGCCAACTGAACCACTCCAAATTGAATTAATTGTTCTGTATTTTTTCCCTGTAAACCATTAAAAACCGACAGCAATTGTTCCCCCAAAAGTCGAATGATTTCCCCTTGGCTGCGGGGGGGAGTGCTGGTTAATTTAACTAGGGGAGTATTAAGCAATCCCTCATCTTCACCTCTAGCAAAAGCCACTGCTTGTAAACAATTAGCAGCTTTTTGTAATTCTGTATCTGTATAGTTTTCCTCTAGGGGAAAAGGTGGACTATCGGGACGAATTTGGCACACTTCATTGAGATTACGTCCTAAATTTGGTAGCAAGCGGTTTAATTCCCCTTCAACGCTGAGGGTGACATCGATCCTTTGAATGCGATTGAGGCTATCATCGGGAATTTCATTGCTAGGAAAATCTCCCCCCGGACGGGAGATAGCAAAATCGCGAGATTGAGAAAATTCGCTGAGAATTGTTCGCAGTTGAATATTAACAAAGGGATTAAAAAGTCCCAACCCGCGACTAGAATCGAAAACAATAACATTTTGATTGCGTCGGTTAAGAAGAAAACGAGTATCGATGTAACTAACCCGTCCTCGATCGAGATTAATCACTCCATTGGTTTGTAATTTCTCCAGTGGAGTGAGCGGACCGTTCAAGGTTAAAGCACCACTAAAATCAAATTGATACAAAGGTTCTTGTTCGATTGATAATCCTGCTAAAGACACTTGGAAATTATTTAAAACTGGAGTAATATTTGTCGTCTGAGGAATGTTGAGAGGCTGCAGCCAGCGACTCACTGGTTTATCCGTTTCTTGATTAATTTCTGCTGTGCGAGGAAGAAAAACTTTCCCCCTAGAAAGACGCACATTACCCCCGATAATTGGTTGCTGAATTGTTCCTGTCACCATGGCATTCCCAGCAATTAATCCCCGATAAAGACCATTAATTGCTATATCTCCCTCTTGAATATTAACTGTTAACGGATTAGGATTATTTTTGATGGCTTGAAAGAAAGGTAAAACTCCCACCACAGAAATTTGTCTGTCAGCGATCGAGCCTTGTAATTCCTCTACTGTTAAGCTTTCAGGGGTTAACCCAATGCGGCCATTTACGGTTAAAATCTCTGGAAAAGCAACACTGCGGATAGCGGCATTATTAAGAGTAACTATACCATTTGCTTCTAAATCTTTGATTTTTAAGCCCTCTTTTATATCTAATCTTCCCATCGCTGAAAGAACTACCTCTCCCTCACCGTTAACCCATTCGATGGCGTTTTGACTGATAGCTTCAATTAATTTGATTGCATCGGTTCCCAATTTTGCTTGGATTTTTAATTGATCATTACCTGGTAAGGGAGGATAGGGAATGCTGGCATAGATTTGGATTGATTCGGAGGAGGTTGTCCGCAAATCAAAACGATACTGATTATAGGTAAATAAACCAATTATATCCTGATTAATATTTTGGGCATTAATTGCACCGTCAATAAAGGCAAAATTACCCTGAATACGAGGATTTAATAAGGTTCCTGCAATTTGTCCTTGAGTTTTTAGACTACCGGATACATCCAAGGGAAACTGCACAAAATTTCTCAAGAGATCCAGAGAAAGATTTTCCACGGCAAAAGTTCCCTCTACTTTTTTTAGGGAAAAATCACCCGCTAAAAATACGGAAGAATCTCGTGATTTTAATCTAATCGGTTCTATCCTGAGTAACTGACGATTTAAGTTAAGATTAATTGTTACTTCATCAATAGGAATTAATTGGGTATCGGTGGTGACAATTCCGAGAGGGTTAACAATATTTACCGTCGGTCTTTGGGGTCGCCATTCCCATCTATTGCCCTGAAATTTTACGCTAAGATCTGGATTTTTTAAAGTCCCAGTTAAGGCTATATTTGCTTGATAACGGCCGCGAAAATCTAGTTCAGAAGGTATCCCGACTACCCCTCTTTCCCTTGCTAATTGCTGGATTATTTCTTCAATTTTTGCCCGCAAATTTACCCGTTCTGCTAGGGAAGCTTCGGGATTACCTACTTCTAGGGGACTAAGTTGAATAGCTGGGTTATTTTCGGAGGAGAAAAGGGTGATTAAACTGGTTAAATCATAGATACTAGCAACTGATAATAAATCTTGAATATAACCTTGATCTACCCTGAGTTTAGCTTCTATTTCCTGGGTCTGCCAATTAAATAAACCTTGCAGATTATATTGACTTGCACCCGCTTGTAAACTCCCCTCTTGCAGTTGAACTATGGAATCCCGATAAACCAAATTTGCCGTTAATTTTTCCCCGATTAAGTTACCTAAACTAGGTCGGTTAATCTCTAGTTGTCCCTGTCCCTGTAAGTTAAATAAATTGATGTCTAGATTAGCATTTACTTGTCCAGCAATAATCCCCGGAACATTGTAGGCTGCCGTGGGAGATATTTTCAGGATTTCTAGGGGAAAATCGGCAATCTGAACATTTAAAATTTCTCCGCTTCGTTTAGCTGTTGCTAAAAAAGGAGTTTTATTTCCAAAAGCTTGGCGAATATTTATCCCTAAGGGAAGATAGGGCAGCAGACAATTATTTTGTTGACAAGGATCGAAAGTTAGGTCAATAATGTCCTGATTTCCCCGCAGATTTAAACTAATATTTTGACCGATTCCTGCTTGCATACTTCCTTTTAAGATAGGTTCAAAGGGTCGATCATTAATGCTAAAGTTAGCTAAATTTATATCTCCTTTGATTTGTATATTTCCCACTTTTTGCCAAGCAGTTAAGAGATTTTTTCCTGTGATTTGTCCTTGAAATTCTCCGATCCCTGTCATGGTCGATTCTCTGGGTTTCAAACGAGGATCGATCGGTAAAAGCGATATAATCTCAGCCAAGGGTACAGTAGCAAGGTCTGTTTTTGCCTGTAGATTTAAGTTAACCTCAGCGATATCGGGTTGACTGATAAGATTAGCTAAAAGAATATTTCCTCGCACATCAAAGCTATTTTCTCCCCACTGTGCCGAGAGATTATTAACCTGAATTGGTGTTACTCCCTGCCAAATTTCTTTAATATTTCCTGCTAAATTCGCCCTAAAATCTAAGTTAGGAATCGAGATTGATTTTATTCCTGGCAATTGTCCTAGTACGGCAGCGGGATCGAGATTAGCGGCAATAATATCACTTTGCCAGAAATTATTATTCAGTTGTGCCTTAGCTTTAATTTCTCCTTTGGCTACATTAATACGAGAGTTAAAAACTGCTTTGATACTGCTTAAGTTGAGTCGTTTTTCTTGCAGGGAGTCGAAAATAGTTTGGGCATTTCCTGCTGCTTGAAAACTGGTTTGGGAAATATTCAACGGTAGGGGAATATTAGTCTGAAAATTCTCTAAGCTACTGAGAATATTAAAAATACCGTTGTTTAACTGAATATCAGTATTAATCGGATTATTATCCACTAACAACCGAGTATTTACCCTAGCATTGACGGTGGACAAATTAGGGATTTTTCCCGCTAGTAAATTATTGATTGCACTGGTGAAATTGACTTGGGTTTTTCCTAGACTAACAGGAATATTTATATTGGGTAAAAACGGATTTAAGTTAATGCCAGCTGTATTAACTATACCGCTTAAAATACCTTTTTCCAGTTGGGCAGTAGTTTTTAGGGATCGATTATTGACAAATAACTGTATATCTCCCTCTCCGCGCCAAGTTTGTAAATCCGTTAAAGTACCGCTAATCAGAGAATTTATCCTGCCAGCAAAGCTGATTTTTGCCCTGCCTAAACTGACGGGAACTGTTAAATTTTCCACTAGAGGATTAAGACTAATCCCACTGGTATTAACTGTTCCTGTCATGAAACCTTGATTCAGTTTGGCTGTGGCAATTAAAGGATTATTATCTACTAATAACTGCATATTACCTTGAGCTTGCCAACTGCTGAAAATATTATTTTTATTATTTATTAATTCTCCTAAATAACCTTGTAAATTAATTTGTGATCGCACTAATTTAACCTGGGTTGGTAAGTTAGGCAATAGGGAATTAATCGGCAATCCCGCTAAGAAAGCGTTAGCCTGAAGATTTCCTTGCAATACTTGACTATTGACTAAAATTGTGCCTTGTTTACTGCTAATTTCTAAGTTAGCAACTCCGTTTAAAGTATTAATATTAAGTTGGTCAATTTGGCCACTAACTTGAATATTAGCTGTCTCTAAATTTAAGGGTTCTAAGGTTTCTAGGTAGGGGCAAATGCTATCTAAATATTGACAAACAAGAGGCACAAAAGGAGTCAACAAAAAGTTATTACCCGTGATTTTTGCCCGGACTAATTTGCTAGTAAAATCCCTATTACCATTAACCTGTAGTTTGCCGCCATTTGTTTTAATGACCGTATCAGTTAAATTTATTTTGTTGCCCCCTAAAAATACTTTACCCTCCCCGGCAACATTGATTAATCCTGACTGATTAACCGTGGGTATTTGCCAATTAATTAATAATTGTGGCAGTCCTAAACTACCCCTAGCTTTAATATTAGCTTGCAGATCGTTTATATTAATTTTAGCGGAAATTGTTGCGAATTGAGATAAAATTTTTCTCGTGGGAAAATGCGCTTGTAAATTCAAATTAATCGGCATTTTTGTCCCGTCAAGAGGTTGATTTTTTTGCAGGGATTGCAGAATATTTAACTGCAATTTTCCTTCTCCTTTAATTTCTCCACCTGCGACGGGTTTAATTTGAATTTTATCTAAATTAAGACGATTGAGATTTGTTTGAAAATTACTGGTTATTGATTGAATAGGAATTTGCTCAAAAATAATCGGTTTGCTGTTGCTAACGGTTCCTTTAATTAGAGGTTGATCTAGTTTTCCCGTCACTTGAAAAGTAGAGCGCGCTTCTCCCCGTAAATCTAGAGGTGATTGCAGATAAATAATTCTTAAAAGTTGTTGTAAATCCACCGATTCTAGAGCGACATTGAGATGATAACCAGTTTGCCAATTTACTTCTCCTCTCACCTCAGTTTTAATCTTGCCAATAGTTGCGTTCGCCTGTTCAACTAATACTTTGTCTCCCTGTAAATTTAACTTAGTTGTTAGCTTAATTGGATACTGAAAAGGTTGGAATTTTCCCGCTACTTCCCTCACCTGAAAATTGCCATTACCTTGACTTTGATTTAGCTTTGCCCAACTGGGAATATTGAGAGCAATATTAGCATTTACTTCTCCTTGATTTAATTGAAAATTGCGATTAGGAATTAAAGTTAATAGTTTACTTAAGTTTAAACGGTCGATCTGAAGATTAGTTAGGCTTTCACCCGTTTTTAACGCCGTTTCTCCTTGAATTTTTACTTGACTTTTGAGGATTTCTGCGCTAAAATCGTAGGTGAGAGGCTGCCTTTGATTATCAATAAATCTTCCTTGACCATCGGCCTTAATTTCTATCGGTTTTTTCAGGGCATAGGGTTGGATAGTAAGAGCTGCCTTCTCCACCTGAAACCCCAGATTTAACTTAATGGGTGCCTCCCGATCAAAGTTACTAGCTATTTTTTCTAAATTATCGAGCCATTGACCATTTTTATCCTGATCGAGATAAATACTGGGATTAATTAACTTGACATCAATCGGCAGCGGCAGACCTAAAAGTAAGGGCAGCGGATTTAATCCCAATTCGATCGCATCAATAGATAAACTATCAGCAGAATTGGCCGTAGCTGGAATTTCCGATTTACCGATACGAATGCGATTAAAATAAAAGCCCTCTATCTTACCTACCCTGACGGGTCTGTGCAGCATTTCACTGAAGATATTGTCTAAAATTGGGGTTAGACGTTCATAAACTAAATAACGAGTCGTAAAATAGCCAAGGGAGGTAATTCCTAGGAGAGTAATTCCCCCAACAATTAAAGTAGAAGGCCGGCGGACAAATCGACCGATACTCAGAAAAAGATTAGGACGAGGAGAAGGATCACCAGGGGAGTTACTCATCGAAAAACTGGGGCTGAAACCCCGCCCTTTAGCGATAGCGGAGGGCGGCTTTATATGAATTAGTGAGAAACAATTAAACCGTTAGAACGACGAATTAACTGAATCTTGCTAACAGCTATCTGTCCCAATCGTTGACCATTGGTATCGCTTACAGATAACTGTTTTTCGGTATCTCCACTAACATAACCAATTCCTTTGGGAGAAGAAACTAAATCTCCTTTACGGAACCCATGTCTTGTGGTAGAGCCACCATATTTACGTCGTTTACCACCTTTAGAAA
>NZ_JADBSA010000099.1:0-11264 GCF_020246945.1 Microcystis sp. M113S1
GCGAAGGTTACATGATATCAGCCAGACTTGGAAACTATCTCATCAAATTAGTCCCCCCATAGAACCTCCTTGAGCCATCTTGCACACTTTTCTCTTTTTGTCAAATTTTATGTTAAGAAAGATGTGACTAATGGATAGCTCTTTAGAGCGGGGAGTGTCAACTAAGGTATTCTATGAGGGGGAGCAGAAAAATCCCGCCTCGAAGCTGGTTGTTGTTGAAAAAATCCGTAAAAAATAGTTGCGCTCTTGTATAATCCGCTAAAATCCAGAGAAATAGCTTTTGCCATGGCGACTACAGAAGCATTGAACCCCAGTCAGTTCTCACTCTTAACCAACCTCACCGCTGATCGTTTAAGTTCACCCAACCCACAACAAGAAATGGACAAAGTTATCATTCTCGTTAATGCCGAAGCTCAAGCCAGTGGTCAGATGTCTCGGCTATCGCCCGTTACCGAAAAGATGGTGATTGCCTTAAAAAATGCAGTTCCTAAATCCTTGGCGGTGGAGGTGACGGGGACGGCTTCTTTGTGGTCAAAAATGGAGTCGGGTAAAACCAGCCAGAATAATCTAATCTGGTGTCCCTTAACAATTCAATTACCCAATTGGGTGAATTTTCCTGGTAAAAAAGTTTATCAAGCTTGTCGGGATATCGAGGAAAGACGCACTTGGGTTGCCCATACCCTGCACTATAAAACCAGTCAGGGAGATTCTTCTTTTGGGGATCTTTGGTTGCCGATCACGGTGACATCTAAGGGTTTAGAATACGGTGAGGTAATCGGAGAAGGCATGATCCCCAACGCCTACAGTCAACCGATTAGTCTAGAAAGAGAGAGTCTTAAGTCTTTACATCGGCTGGCAGCGCAATTGCTCGATAATTTACAGGCTCCTGCTTCTGTTTATTTGCTGCAGTTTCGTCTGGCTCATCGAGAAGTGGTTTTTGATCGTCTCTGGCCTTTTCCTGCCGCACCTGCGATCGCTTCTCTGCGCGGTCAACAGACAGACCTCTATGCAGCCTACTGGAATTGTTTACGTCGGCAAGCAATGCTCGATCATTCCTTGGCAATTTAATCCAGTAGCAGAGAAAAACTGTCTAACTTTGCCCACAACAGCGATCGATCCCTAAACTAGCTAAAATTAAATCACTGACGGCGTTAGCGATGGCAAATTCACTATAAAAACTTTCGGAGGGGATGTAAGACCAAAAGCTGGGCGTAAGTCCGTCTTAAGGAACCCTCCCCCGTGAACTGTCTAGCAGTAATGTATTAAGTTGACAAAAGGGATACTTTGGCAGAATATTTAGCGTAGCGGCCGCCATAAAAACACGGCTTTTGTCCGTTCCAACTTTCGAAGATGCCGAAATATTCGCTAATTATCCCGATTTATAACGAGGAAGAAACCATTCCAGAACTCTATCGCCGTGTCAGTGACATCATGGATAGTTTAGATGATTCTGTGGAACTGATTCTGATTAATGATGGCAGTGGGGACCGTTCCTTAAATTTAATGCGGGAACTACAGGAAAGAGATGCTAGGGTCTGTTACATTAGCTTTGCTCGCAACTTTGGCCATCAGGCAGCAGTAACGGCAGGACTTAATTTTGCTAGGGGTCAAGTTATTGTTGTCCTCGATGCCGACTTGCAAGATCCCCCCGAATTGATTCCCAAAATGATTGAGTCTTGGCAAGCCGGTTATCATGTGGTTTACGCCCAGAGAACAAAACGGAAAAAAGAAAGTTGGTTTAAACGCCTGACTGCCTACGTTTTCTATAGATTGCTGCAACAATTAGCCGACGTGGATATCCCTGCGGACACGGGGGATTTTTGTCTGATGGATCGTCAGGTAGTGGACGTGTTAAATTCTATGCCAGAACGGAATCGTTATATTCGCGGTTTGCGCGCTTGGATTGGTTTCCGACAAACTGCTGTTAAATTTGAGCGGGATCCCCGGTTTGCTGGCGAAGTCAAATACACTTTTAAAAAATCCTTAGCCCTAGCGATTAATAGCTTGGTGTCTTTTTCTAAGATTCCCCTGCGTCTTTCCACTTATTTAGGCTTATTTTCTGCTTTAATTGCCCTGTTTATGGCTTTACTGGTTCTCTACTGGCGCTTACAGCAACCCGAATCTCCCGTTACTGGTTTAGCTACTATCTTGATCGCTGTGTTTTTCTTGGGTTCGGTACAATTGATCAGTATTGGCATATTAGGGGAATACATTGGGCGAATTTACGAAGAAGTTAAAGGCAGACCCGCTTATACGATCGCTGAGATCGCTGGGTTGGAAATCAATTAAACTTTTAAAACAACTATCAATTAATTTTTGTCGATTGATGACCTACGGACAAATAAACTTATGATAGACCAGAAAAAATATTTACCTACTCGATCGGCCGCTAATTTCGGAAAGTTTTTGATTATTGCCATTTTGTTAATTGGAATTGGCTTACGGTTTTTCAATTTAGAGCAAAAAGTCTATAGTGCCGATGAAGTTAGAAGTATTATGCGTTTTTCGGGATACACGACTCAAGAGGTGCGGGAGCAGGCTTTCAACGGTGAAATTATTGGCAGGAAAGACCTACAATATGTTCAACATCCTCATTCCGAACGCTCTCTATCCGATGCCTTGCGCTCTCTGATGGGCAATCCAGAACATCCTCCCCTATACCATTTGTCAGCGCGTTTCTGGATGCAGTTAATCCCCATCGAACATTCAGCTAGAACTTTCTCGATTTTCTTAAGCATCTTAGTCATTCCTTGCCTTTATTGGTTATGCCTAGAATTGTTCGATTCCTCCCTAACAGGCTGGATAGCGATCGCTTTATTCGCTGTTTCTCCCTTTCAGATGCTCGTGGCTCAAAACACTACCCAGTATAGTCTCTGGACGATAACAATTATTTTATCGGGAATCGCTCTTTTGCGAGCAATCCGTAAAAATACGCTTAAAAGTTGGCTCTGGTATAGCCTGAGTTTAGCCTTGACTTTTTATACTCATTTATTTTCTGCTCCTGTGGCCATCGCCCAAGCTTTATATGTGATTCTTCTAGAGAGATTGAAAATTACAAGAACAGTTGTTAGCTATATATTGGCAGCTGTTGGCAGCTTAGTTTTATTTAGCCCTTGGCTATTCGTGATTTTTACCAACCTAGGCAAAATCGATGGGAATACCCAATACTATCGACAGTTTAAGACTAATATCAGCCAAATATCTCAAACCTTATTCCGTCATACTGGCCATGTATTTGTGGATTTCTTTCACCGCAAAGGAAGATTAGAGTCGGCTTTACATTTGTTAATTTTATTATTAGCGATCTATTCTCTTTACCATCTCATCCGATACACCTCGCCGAAAGTTTGGTTATTCCTAATAACTTTGATTGTTGTTCCTACACTATTTCAAATAGTCCCCGACTTAATTAAAACTTCGATTCGCTCCCTACAAGCCAGATATTATCTACCAGTATTTTTAGGAATGCAGATTTCTATTTCCCACCTAATCGCTAGTTATATCGGCTCAAAATCCCCCAAAAATTGGCTCCACTATTTGGGACAACAAATCTTGCTAATTTTCCTGCTACTAGGTATAGTATCGGGTGTATTTCTGGGTTTAACTCCTGATGCGGCTTTAGACGATCAAAGAGGTACAGCCAGTGGCAATAATCTAGAAATCGCCCCTGTTTTAAACTCCATGACCAAGCCGATAGTGATCAGCGATAATACCCCTAGTTTCTTTTTGGCATTATCCTATTTAGTTAACGATCAAGTTAAGTTTCAATTATTTCAGGATGGCGATGTGGAATCCTGGCGGCAAAAACTCAATCTCAAGGAATTAGCCCAAAACTACAGTAATATCGTCGTGGCACATCCCGAAGAAGATTTTGTTAACTTCTTAAATGAGCAATACCCCATTCGTACAAAAAAATTAGCAGGACCGCTAATAGAAATTAAACTCCAATAGCAGAGAAAAACTGTCTAACTTTGGCCACAACAGCGATCGATCCCTAAACTATCTAAAATCAAATCACTGACGGCGTTAGCGATGGCAAATTCACTATAAAAACTTTCGCGAAAGTCAAAAGCCTGCATCTCGGTAACGATCGCAATTACCAAGCTACCGAGATCGTTTTCTCCTTCCAAACGCTGACGCAGAAAAATTTGACTAGCGCGTTCAGCGATAGTTTCATTAATAGCTTCGGGAATAAATTCTGCATCTAACCAACGATGCAAAGCGGTGCGCAGCCAAGTTTGTTCCTGTTGGGGATTTTCGATCGGTGGTAAAGTAATAGGTGGAATTGGTGCGGGATGATCGGGCATAATTAGAGAATGATCAGGCTACGAGACTGAATTCTTGGGGGGAGTCGTGGATACCGCCTCTATTATACAAGGATACGCACGCGGTTACTTTCTCATGGCCGATGAGGGGGGGCGATTGGATTGGTATTCTAGTAAAAATCGCGCTCTTATCCCTCTTGATCGGCGTTTTAGGTATCCCAAGTCCCTAAAACGAGTTTTGAATCAAAATCGCTTTAGCGTGGCTATTAACGGCGATTTTGCTGGGGTTTGTGCCGGTTGTGCCGATCGCTCGCTGACTTGGATTTCCCCGGAGTTAATCCAAATCTATCAGCAATTACACCAAGCCGGTTGGGCCCACAGTTTCGAGACTTGGCAAGGGGATCAATTAGCGGGAGGGATTTTAGGTTTGGCAATTTGCGGGGTTTTTATCGGGGAATCGATGTTCTATAAAATTCCCGATGGTTCTAAGGTAGCCATGGTCAAGTTAGTCGAACACCTTAGAGAACGGGATTTCTGTCTATTTGATGCCCAAATGCAAAATCCCCATCTGGCTAGATTTGGGACCTATACTATCTCCGAAAAAGAATATCATCCCCTACTTGAAGGCGCTCTGTTGAAGCATTGCCATTTTGTTTAAGTATTGTTTCCGATTGTGGCAGTCATCTTATATAGTGAGGTAGTAATTTTTCGTTTTGGGGGCCAGTCGTCACGATTCAGTCGTCAATAGCAAATTAGGCTATACTTCATCTTTATCAAAAAAGCTGTGAGAATCGACCTCGAAAATGTCTTGACCATGGAACCCGATTCGAGGTATTCTATCAGGGTAGATCAGACAGTAATGAAATTCAGATTTAAATTGGCAATGTTAAACCAGTTAAAAATTCTAATTGTTGATGATAATGAAGTAGATCGGGTCGCCGTGCGCCGATTCTTAAGAACATCGGAGATGGAGATCGAAATAACAGAAGCCGCTGACTATCAAGAGGCTAAAGAAAAGATGTCCAATAATCTTTTCGACTGTATGTTTATCGATTATCTTCTACCCGATCAAGATGGTTTGACTTTGGTGCGGGAAATTCGGCAGCAGGGAGTTAAAATACCCCTAATTGTCTTAACCGGTCACGGAGACGAAGGAATTGCCGTAGATATGATGAAAGCCGGTGCTTCCGATTATCTGAGTAAATTTCGTCTTTCTGCCTCGCATTTAAATCAAGCGATGCGAAACGCCCTAGGCATCTATGAAGCGGCACAAGAAGTGGCGATTGCCAAACAAGAAAAAGAGCAATTGGCTAGACAAAAAGAAGATTTTGTTTCGAGGATGACCCACGATTTGCGAACTCCCTTAGTGTCTGTCAATCACATATTAGAACTATTTCAAGAAGGTTTATACGGTGAGATTACTCCCGAAATGAGTCGAGTTATTAAGGTGATTATTCGCAGTAATACAAATCTCTTGGAAATGGTTAATAATCTTTTGGAAGTTTATTGTTATGAAAACGGCGAAAAGACACTTAATTTTACTAAATTAAAGATTATCGATATTCTCGAAGAAGTCTGTCAGCAGTTAACTCCCCTTGCCCGAGAAAAAGGACTAGAATTAAGCTTAAATGCCGAAAATGCTAGGGAAATTTTCCTAACTGGCGATCGCTTGGAACTGCGGCGCGTTTTTACCAATCTCATCGGCAATGCGATTAAATTTACCCAAAAGGGTGATGTGAAAATTCATCTAATCCCCGCTACAGAGGAAGATACTTTTGTCACCATTGTCATCGAGGATACTGGTATAGGCATTTCAGCAGAAGAACTACTCCGGATTTTCGAGCGCCTGTACTCCGGTTCCCCAGACACTTCCAACAATGGGTTAGGACTTTATCTCTCCCGTCGCATTATCGATGCTCATGGGGGAACTATTGCCGTCACCTCAGAATTAGAACGGGGTAGTAGCTTTTCTGTCCGTTTACCTAAAATGTCAGCTTGAAGGCTCTCGGTTTGACACCTTGTACGATGAAAAGCTTGGTAGATAAGGTAACTGGATGAACAGGGAATCCCTCGCATGAGTGCGATGGGAGCGTCAACTGTCTAGAAAGATCGATAATAGAAAAAATACTTTCTGCCGATCGGTCACTGTTAATGGCTTCTAATTGGGATATCTTGTTAATACAAGCGGCGCGTCAGGGCAATCGGGCGCGGGTTCAAGCTTTACTGAGTCAGGGGGCAAATGTCAACGCCACTGATGTGCAAAATACTACGGCTTTAATCTATGCCGTGCAGGGGGGTCATAGGGAAATTGTGGCAATTTTGCGAGAATTTGGGGCTGATATCAACAAAAGTAAACAACCTCAAGGTTTAACCCCTCTCATGTTAGCGGCTGCGCTCAATCACAGTGAAATCCTTGCTCAATTAATCGCCGCCGGTGCTAATGTCAATCAGGTCAATCAAGATGGTACGCCTGCACTAATGATTGCCACTTATAAGGGTCATACAGCGATCGCAGAACAGTTATTAATCGCTGGCGCTCGGGTCAATATGCGCGATCGGGATGGAGATACGGCTTTATCTGTAGCTATTAGCCAAAATTACGCCGCAATCGTCCGTTTACTGCTCGATAGTGGTGTAGATGACGAAATCCGTCAAGAAGCTTGGTTACAGGCTCTCACCGCTAATTGCCCAGAAATCCTCGAATTGTTTATTACCCGTGGTATGCCCCTCGATTCTCCCACTTTATCCGGGGAAACTCCCCTAATTTTGGCTGTAGAGAGGGGAAATCTCGGCAGCGGGCAAACTTTACTGCAAGCGGGAGCAAATCCGAATATCAGCACGGAGGAGGGAGAAACTGCCCTCATGATCGCTGCTGCTGAGGGATATTTCGATATTGTCCGACTTTTACTCGCTAAGGGGGCCAGTATTGACAATCAAAATCAGGCTGGAGAAACGGCCCTGCATTTAGGGACGATCGAAGGACATCTAGAGATCGTCCAGGCCTTACTACAAGCCGGCGCTTTTGTCAATCACCGTAACCATTTTGGGGATACACCCCTGATCATCGCCACGATGCAAGGATACGAAGCGATCGTTTTAGAATTGTTAAAACAGGGAGCGGAGCCTAACCTAACTCAGCAGGGAGAAACACCGTTAACCTTAGCTCTACAGCGCAAATTGGCCGAAATCTGCCGTTATCTCCTCGACTACGGGGCTAATCCCAACGCCGTTTATCCCGATGGCAAAACCGTCCTCATGAAAGCTTGTGAGGGCAATAATAGTCAACTGGTGCGCCGGTTAATCGATATCGGTGCTGATGTCAATAAACTCGATTTTAGCGGCGCTTCCCCTTTAATGTGGGCGAGTTATCACGGTTGTCTCGACACGGTTAAAGTTTTGTTAGACGGGGGAAAAGTGCACTTAAATCAGAAAAATCAAGGGGGAATGACCGCTTTAATGTTAGCTAAATTTAATCACCATCAGGCGATCGTTTCTTTATTACAACAAGCAGGAGCGATCGAGTAAGCTGCCCGCGAATTTAAATTGCTTGTTGAGATGAGGCTCCGAGGCTGCGAGGCAGGAGATAGGGTGGTCACTGCGTGCGCGTTGCGGGGGGTCTTAGGGTGTTAGGGTGTTAGGGTTTTAGTTGAAATTCCCCCACTTCCCCACTTCCCCACTTCCCCACTTCCCCACGAGAAACTTTTTGCCGCAAACCCTAGATAGTCAACAGCTTACCATGACCACAGTGATATTATCAGAACCGCCAGCTTTTTTGGCCGCTGCCACTAAATTCTCGACAATTTCCTGACAATCAGCACCGGTTTGCAAATAATCGCTAATTTCCTTGTCGGACACTTCTTCCGTCAAACCATCACTACAGAGAATTAAACTATCGCCAGATTGCACATCGAGGGGAGATACCGTCACTGGGGGCAAATCGCGACGACCGAGACATTGAAATAAAATGTGTCGCCAAGGGTGGTTTTTCGCATCTTCTTCGGACAGATCGCCCATTTTTATCGCCCTAGCTATCCAAGTATGATCCTCCGTCACCTGTTCTAATTTTTGCTCACGAAAGCGATAGAGACGGGAATCACCAATATGGGTGTACCAAGAGCCATCATCTCGGAAGATAGCCATGACTAGGGTTGTCCCCATGTCCTGTCTTTCGGGATTTTTGAGTTGATCTTCAATAATCTTCTCGTTAGCGGCAGTAATTGCCTCCTGCAGCAATTCCCCGGTATTCAGGGGCGAATTCCAGTGTTCTTCTAGATGAGCTTGGATAGTTTCAGTGGCGATTTGACTAGCTTCCTGGCCTCCCGCATGACCCCCCATACCATCGGCAACGATAAAAAAGCGGCGATCGGGGTCGATATAATAACTGTCCTGATTAACCGATCGCACTACACCAGGATCGGTCATTCCTCCAAAAGAAAGGTTGTTCATCGAAATTTCTGCTTCTAACACAATAATTTATTATCCCGTGATCAATTACATCATGCGATCCTGACGTTGAATTTTCTGCCAAAGTCTCAACAAAGCTACCCCCGGGAAAAGCGCAATTCCTAACGGCAATAAGGTCAACCAACCAAAACCACTGACAAATAGAAGCGTCGCTGAGACAATTAAAGCGCTGATAATTAAAGTATAGTTGGTTCCCATTTGGATCATACCCAATCGCCGCAAAAGTCGCTCAGATTCGCTCGAACGCACCCGGACACGGATATCACCCCGTTCTAATTTTTCGATCGTATCATCGATGCGTCGGGGTAAACTCAGGGCGGTGCTGCTCACTTGGGCTGCTTGTCGTCCTAACTCATCGAGGATATTACTGCCATTATTTCCTGTCATATCATGTACTAATTGCAGGGCAAAAGGTTGGGCCACTTCCATAAAGTTAAATTCGGGATCGAGTCCTTTGCCTACCCCTTCCAGGGTAGAAAATGCCCGCATGACGAAGGTAAAGGTAGCGGGAAAGCGAAAAGGCTGATCGTAGGCGATTTCATAGAGATCATCGCTGATAGCGGCCACGGATTGCTCCTCAAAGGGTTTATCCATGAAGTTATCGAGCATATACTGGATCGAGCGCCGCACTGCTCCCATATCACCATTTGCAGTTAATGCTCCTAAATCTACCAGAGAAGTGACCACGCGATCGGCATCTTTTTGGGCAATTCCTAAGAGAGTCTGCATTAGTTTTTCGCGCACGTTGGTTTTAATTTGTCCCATCATGCCGAAATCGTAGAAAATTAACGAGCCATCACTATCAACGGCGATATTGCCGGGGTGAGGATCCGCATGAAAAAAGCCGTTATTGAGCAGTTGAATTAAATAAGCTTTGGCCCCCAGTTTAGCCAACAATTTGCGATCGAGTCCTGCCGCTTCTAGGGCTTCATAATGACTGATTTTGATGCCGGGGAGGTATTCTAGGGTTAAAACCCGGGGAGAGGTGTAGCGCCAATAGACTTTCGGTACTTTGACCCAATCTTCCCCGCGAAAATTACGGCGAAAAGTGTCAGCGTTGCGACCTTCGTTGAGATAATCGGTTTCTTCCCAGAGAATTTTACAGCATTCTTCATAAATACCCGTCCAATCGCGACCTTTCCCCCATTTGGGATGATTTTGAAAGTATTGGGCGATTTTTTTCAGGATGGCCAGGTCGATACTAAATAATTTTTTCAATCCGGGCCGTTGGACTTTGACCACCACATCTTCCCCGGTGTTCAGTTGGGCCCGGTGAACTTGTCCTAAACTAGCGGCTGCTAGGGGGATGGGATCGAAGCTTTTAAAGAGTTTATTCAGGGGTTTACCGAGGGATATCTCGATAATTTTGCTGGCCTGTTCGTAGGTAAATGCGGGAACCTGATCCTGTAGTTTCGAGAGTTCTTCCACATATTCGAGGGGAAAAAGATCGGCGCGGGTGGAGAACAGTTGACCGACTTTAATAAAAGTCGGTCCCAATTCTAACATGGTTTCCCGAATCCAAGCGGCCTGTTTTCTGCGTCTGCCGGCGAGTTTTTCCTCGCTATAGCCGCCGTTATAGCTCCATTTTTTACCGTTGAGCCAGAATTGATAAAGTACAGTCAGAACGAATCGCCAAATATCTAGACGACGACGATTGATCGAATAGTTTTCTCGATTCCAACGATAGCTATTTTTGGCGACTTGGAGGGCCGGCATTGCTGGGTTTAACTCTGGGGTAACGGGGACGGGTAGAAAGGCTGACACGCAATTTTTGGGGCTTTAAAGCGACTAAAAGAGGGTTTTGGGTTAATTCTGGTAGTTTTTTAGTTCCGAGCGCAATTGGGCGATTTCGGCGCGCATTTCGTCGATGTTTTCCTGCACATCGGCACTGGAGGAACCACCGGACTCTGTACCAGTATATACTCCCTTTTCCATGGCTTGATCGGCTCTCATTTGCACTTCTTCGACGAATTGCCGCAGGTTTTCCCGTTGTTCGGCATCAAATTTGCCTAATTCGCTTAAAGCGTTGGTAAAAGCATCTTCTAGCTGTTCACCGATCACTTCAGCGATCGCTCGTCCGAGGAAAAAGGCGTGAATAACGGGGTTAGTCATAATCTTAAATGGATGTTTTCGCTTCGGGGTTTGTGGACGGGAAAGGCAATAATAAATTCCCTAACTACTAGGTTAGGCGACAGAACCAGAAAAGGCAAATCGTTTTTCTGAAAAGGGAGGTGAGACCAAATCCGTTTTCAATAGTGTGATTAACTCTCAAGTTATGAATTGTTTCTCCCTTCTCCCCACACCCTACACCCTACACCCCACTCTCCTATGCCTTTTAAACAGAATTTAGTATTGTAAAGTTTCAATACAAATATAGTCATATATAGCCAGATATGGTAATATGTACAGACAAAACTATCGGACTAGGCAAAAAAAACAGGAATAAGTTATCGAACGGCTTGGAGGTGGTGGAAACAAGGGAATTTAACAGGCTATCAATTGCCTTCCGGTACAATTATCACAACGGATGACAAC